>JAGBFF010000096.1 GCA_017936615.1 Clostridia bacterium
GCGAACGCCTTGAAGAGCGCACATTTACCTTCCATAACCGGCATGCCCGCTTCGGGGCCGATGTCACCGAGACCCAAGATCGCGGTACCGTCGGTGATGACTGCCACCAGATTAGAACGGCGAGTCAACTCATAGGACTTGCTGATATCCTTGTTGATTTCCAGGCAAGGCTCTGCAACACCGGGGGTATACGCCAGCGACAGATCCTCACGCGAATTGATGGTAGCACGGGAGATCACTTCGATCTTACCGTTCCATTCGTAGTGCTTTTTCAGCGATTCAGCTCTGATGTCCATTGATTAGTCCTCCCACGGGAATTTGTACTGCGTCAGACCAAGCTCGTCGCGCACAGCGATGATCTCCTTCTGGACGGACTCGTTGATCGGCACGCCGCTTTCACGAGCCAGACGGATCTCGTACTCTTTCTCACCGGCGGTGTAGATGCGCTCCGCACCCGGGGCTTTCTTGGAAGCACGCATGCTGCGGGTGATCTCACCGGCCTTTTTACGGGCGATCTCTTCACCCATGAAGTGATCGGTGTCGATGGCGATAAACCAGTGACCCAGCTGATACGGACGGATGTTACCGTTCTCATCCTTGCCGTCCAGCGCCTTACCGTAGGCACCGTCCTGCAGGATGGAGGAGAAAAATTCGACAGCCAGTGCAAAGCCGTAGCCTTTGTAACCGCCGAGATCCTCGCCGATACCGCCGAGGGTGGTCAGAGCCGCCGTGCCGTTACGGATCTTTTTCAGTGCCACACCGGCATCGCCCTCAACGGCGGAACCGTCATCAGCGATGATGGTGCCGGGATGCACGTCCTCACCGATACGCTCGTAGTACTCGACCTTGCCGTTTTGGGTGATCGAGGTGGCACAGTCAAAGTTAAAGTCAAAGGGATCATCGGTAGGCACACCGATGGTAAAGGGGTTGGTACCGAACATACCCTCCACACCGTGGGTCGGAGCAACCGAGGGGCGGGCGTTCGTACCGGTCATGCCGATACAGCCGGCCTTGGTCGCCATGGAGGTGTAATAACCGGCGATACCGTAATGGCAGGAATTACGCACAACGACCATACCCATGCCGTATTCCTTCGCCTTGGCAATCGCCATGCTCATCGCCTTGTGACCGATGACCTGACCCATACCGTGATGTCCGTCAATAACGGCGGTAGTGGGGGTCTCCTTCACGATCTCGATCTCGGTAACCGCATTCTGGATGCCGGCCTTGATGCGATCCAAATACACCGGCTTAAAGCGGTTCACGCCGTGAGACTCGATGCCGCGCTTGTCGGACTCGAGCAGCACGTCGGCGCAGATCTCCGCATCCTCGCGGGGAATGCCGTAACCGACGAACGCGTCGATCACAAAATTCGTGATCGTTTTCCAGTCAACAATGTTCGTTTTTGCCATTTGTCATTACCTCCTATTTTTCAAAAAAAAGAGTACACCTATCCTGTTGAATAAGTGCACTCTCAATCTCCACTACCTATAGTATACCAAACGATGCGGTTTGTCAATAAAAAACTCACCAAAAACACGCTGTATACCGTTTTCAATCGCTGTGCTTCGGTTATACCTCAAAGTCCAGGCACAGCCTCGTCTGGGTATAGGGCCTCACAAAATGATCGGCCGCAAACACATGCTTCGGGTGAACGGCATAGCCCTTCAGCGCCGCCTCATCCTCAAACACGGAATACAGCATCACGTCGGCATTAGAGGAGACCAAACTATCGATTTGCACGCTGATCTCAACAAGACCGGGGATCTTACCGATAAGTCCCTCCAGACCGTCCTTGATCCCCTGCTTAACAGCAGCCGTGTTGTGTTCCTCTTTGAGTTTCCATAAAATAATGTGTTTAACCATCGTTGCACCTCTGTCTTCTTATGGGATGATGATATTATTTCTGCCTATTTCAAGCAAATAGTCTCCGCTTTTCAGAAGTTTGGCAAGCTCAAACGAATCCTTCGGCAAAACGGCGCTTCGCAAGGAGGATACGCCCTCGTGGTTTTGGTTTCTATGATGAAAATCCGAACCGGCAGTTACAATAGAAATATGATGCTCCTTGGCGTACATCGCCGCGATCCCCACCCGCGAGTTGTGGTTGGGATGCATATTAAAAACCTCTATCCCATCCAACAGGGCGGGATCAACAGGCTGCATACCGTTGCGCTTCGGGTGCGCTTGAACAAAGACACTTTCGGGCATAGCATACCGTTTTCTGAAGTTTTCAATGCCGTTTGGCAGTAAATCGTAAATTTCCCAAAGCAATTCCTTGTTTACGCCGAAAATCAGGTAGTCATTGTTGTTCTCGGTGAACCGTATTTCCGCGCCGAGATAAATTGTGACACCCTGCTCTTCCCCGATGGCTTGAGCTTCCTCAAAGTCTTTGAGAAACTCGTTGATATAGTCTTCCTTATCGCGGCCATCGGACTGATAGAGGAAATGATTGGTTATCACAACTGCATCGTAGACCAAGCCCTTGTATGTAGCAACCAACTCCTGCGGTGTGATTTCACTGCAGCTGCTTGCAGGAGATGTGTGCGCGTGCAGCTCGATCCGATAAGGATACTCCGACAACAGTTCGTTTTTTAATGCTTGCAAATTCATACGATCACCACGGGGTATTGTAACATATAAACGGCGGTAACGCAAGGAGTTTTGATCAAAGTAAAACAAGAGCTAAGTCGAATGCTGACACCTGATAAGGAAGTAATTTAGAAACTACATCTAATGCATTGAATTATCCGGTATTAGCAAAGACAAGTCCAAAAGATGAATACCGAGAAGAACTGTAAAAGGTTTTTCTCGGTATTTTTCTGTTTATAGCGGTACATTCGACTATTACACCGCCTTTGAGTACAATTATGGTAGAAAATCATAGGAGAGTGCAATATGCGAGAGAAAAAGTATTACATAGCGTTGGATGATTTTGAGCGCAGGTTGGTTGTGAACTGTCTAAACGAAATGCGGAACAGTCTTATCGCAAACGGCAAGTACACCGATGCGGTGGATGAAGTTCTACTAAAAATCATTGATGCGAAACAAAAGAAATTCAAGGTAATCTA
>JAGBFF010000097.1 GCA_017936615.1 Clostridia bacterium
ACTGCCAAACCTTGCCGGCAAGGCCGTTCTTGGCGAATTCCTCGCGCAGGATCGCGTCCGCCTCGCGCAGCGCCTCCAAGCGATCGCGGGTGATCGCGCCGAGGCAGCGAACGCCCAGACCCGGGCCCGGGAACGGCTGACGGTAGACCATCGCGTGCGGCAGGCCGAGCGCCTCACCGACCACGCGACCCTCATCCTTAAACAGCAGCTTGATCGGCTCGACCAGCTCGAACTGCAGATCCTCCGGTAGACCGCCCACGTTGTGGTGCGACTTGACCGCCTTTTTGCCCTCTGCCTGCTTGATGCTTTCCAAAATATCGGGGTAGATCGTGCCTTGCGCCAGGAAGGTAATATCCTCCAGCTTGCGCGCCTCGTCCGCAAACACGTTGATAAACTCGGCACCGATGATCTTTCTCTTCTTTTCCGGCTCGGCAACGCCCGCCAGCAGATCAAGAAAACGGTCGGTGGCGTCAACGTAGATCAGGTTGGCATCCAGCTCGTCCTGAAACACCTTGATAACGTTTTCGGATTCATCCTTGCGCATCAGGCCGTGATTCACGTGTACGCAAACGATCTGCTTACCGATGGCTTTGATCAGCAGCGCGGCAACAACCGAGGAATCGACACCGCCGGACAGCGCCAGCAGCACCTTCTTATCCCCTACCTGCGCGCGGATCTCCTTCACCTGCTCGTCGATAAACGCATCGGCAAGAGCCTTGGTGGTGATACGCTCCATAGCTTCCGGTCTTTTATTGCAATCCATCTGCAGTGCCTCCTTAGTTGGTGTAGTTATCTAAATAGCCCTGCACCAACACCACCGGCGTACCCTTGTCGCCGGAGCCACTGGTAAGGTCGCACAGCGAGCCGATGAGGTCGGTCAGCTGACGGGGCGTAGTACCCTGTGCCGCCATATTACCGACCAGACTGCTGCCGTCCTTGGCACGGATGCTGTCGGAGATCGCTTTCTTCAGTTCCTCACCGGTGAGGTCTTTATAGTCGTTATCCGCCAAATACTTCAGTTTGAGTTCGTTGGGGGTACCGATCAAACCGTCGGTAAATGCAGGCGACACGACCGGGTCAGCCAGCTCCCAGATCTTGCCCTTGGGATCCTTGAACGCGCCATCACCGTACACCATGACCTCCACGTGCTTGCCGGTGGCTTTCAGGATGCGCTCCTGAATATCCAGCACCAGATCCTTGCACTCGCGGGGGAACAGCTTGATGATCGACTCGGTGGATTTATTGGAACCGAGCAGGCCGTATTTGTCGTTAAAGCCGCTGCCGTTCACGGGAGCGCTCAGAATATCGTCCATACCGCACACTGCCTTGGCGCCCGCTTCCTTCAGGATGCGCTTGGTACGCTCACGGGTGTGAATGTCACAGGTCAGCACACAATCGGTGTAATCCAGAATAGCTTTCGCCTGGTTGGCGAAGATGATCTCCACCTCAGCGCCCATTTCGTGGATCAGGTTGGTGTACAGCTCCACATAGTCCACGCCGGTGAACTCCAGCTTCTGCACACCGAACACTTCACGGTAGCGCTCCAGCGACAACACGTCGGAATACGGATTGATGCCCGCCTTTTCGATCAGATCATAAGTAGCCAGCGAGTTGCCGACTTCGTCGGTCGGGTAGCTGAGCATCAGCACGATCTTCTTCACTGCCTTGGCAATACCGCGCAGGCAGATCGAGAAACGGTTGCGGGACAGGATCGGGAAAATGACACCGATGGTGTCACTGCCCAGCTTCGCTTGAACGTCCGCCGCGATGTCGTCGACCGTAGCATAATTGCCCTGTGCGCGGGCAACAATGGACTCCGTCATCGCAACAACGTCACGGTCACGAAGCTCAAAGCCTTCGCACTCGGCAGCCTCCAGCACACTATCCGTTACGATTGCCGCCAGGTCATCCCCCTGACGGATGATGGGGCAACGGATACCACGAGAGATCGTACCTACTCTGCGTTCTTTGCTTGCCATAGTACATTCCACCTTTTACAAATTCACATAAACTAAAAACCAATATCGTTTGCCTCTCGGCATATACGACATAGTATTATACCCTTTTCTACATACAAATGCAATATTTTTTTAACTGTTTTCGCAAAAAAACAGTCCCACCGACAGTGCTTTTTCAAGCAGTGGCTTTTGAGACTTTACAGCGATGGATCGTAACGATCATAAAACCGATGAACGGTACCAACGCCCAGAGAAGCAGCACACCAAACCACCCGAAATGCTGAATCGTGTTGGAAATAAGTAGGCTGGCAATCGCCGCACCGACATAACCGCAAAAATCCAAAACACCGTTGGCAGTGGACACCTGACCGCTTTTGCCTAAGCTGGGGATGTAGATGCTCCACAACACCGACGAGGCAACCGAAGTGGCCATCATGCTCAGCAAAAAGCATACCGTATTGAGGATCGGATGATGAATCACACCCATCAGCATATACAACATTGCCGCCAGCAATAACGAAATCTGGAGCAGGCGCATATCCGCATTGCGCATCAAGCGCAGCAGCATCAGGCAAAGGCACGGGCAGAACGCTGTCACCACCGATATCGCCGAGTAGATCAGGTTGGCAGTGGCAACCTGGAAATTCAGATGCTGCACCAGATACGTGGATACCCACGCATCAATGGAGGCACACGAGATCTCAAACAGCGCGCTGAGCAACATAAACATCACGAAACGATCCAATCGGAACAGCTCCCGATAGCGCTTGGGGGCTTGCTTGGACGGTGCGCGGAACGTAATGTCGCCCGAACGCTCCAATAGGGTAAACACGACCCACATAACCAATCCCATCAGCACGCCGAAGCCGCCGCCCACCACGAACACCATTCGCCATCGGAAGAGCATGGCGAGCAGAGACGCAATCAATGGACCAAGGTAGGTTACGACCGAAATACCAACGCAGCATAACCGGGCATATTGCGGCAACGTGTTTTCGGAAATCGCCTTGACCAGTGGACCGCGCAGCATCGATAAGAAAAAACCAAGACAAGCAAAACAGACGATCTGACCCACGCGCCACGGGATAAGCGGAAACAATATCTGGGTCAAGCCCGGTATGCATAGTCCCAACATAATCATCCAACGCGGATGGACTCGATCGCCAAGTCGCCCATTGACCAACTGCCCCAGCGCGTACATCAGCATATAGGCAAAGGAAAGCGCACCAATAAAGGTTTCCGTGTACCCATTGTCCAGCAAAATCGGCGTGGTAACACTCAGCAGCTTGCGCAGATAGTAGCCAATCATGTATGTAAACACACACGCCGTACCGATGCGTGCCGCTGTGTGCTTAGCACGAGCATCCCCCATGCCGATCCCTCCTTCGCAGCATATCACCAGTATACCAAATTCATCCCCGACAATTCAATGGCGCAGGCGGAGAACATATCGGTCAAATTACCACAAATTCTGTCACATTTCAACAAAACATAAAAATAAACCGGCGTCCCTGCGGGGACGCCGGTTGGTGTGTTACAGCGTTTCCAATAGTTGCTCCCACTGTGCTTTAGGGCGGAAGCCCACCAGCATATCCACCATTTTCCCATCCTTGAACAGCATCACGGTGGGGATGCTTTGGATGCCGAACTGCGCGGCGAGCGCCGGCTGTTCGTCCACGTTGACCTTGCCGACCGTGACACGGCCCTCATACTCCGCCGCCAGCTCCTCCAGCACGGGTGCCAGCATACGGCACGGGCCGCACCACGTCGCCCAAAAGTCCACCAATACCGGCTGCGCTGCGTTCAGCACTTCCGCCTCAAAATTCTGCTCGGTCAATACGATCTCTGCCATGATAAACCTCCCTTTCAATTCTTGGATTTGTAGTACAGCATACAGTGACAAAAGCCTTCATACTCGGGATCGCGGATCTGTTCCCGAAACTCGAGACACATACACTTGTTTTCCTCGGTACGCTCCCGACGACAGGGACAATAGCCGCCGGTTTCTTTAAGCCCTTCCTTAACCACGCGGACGATCTCTTCATCCGGATTCAGCGTGATCTTCATCTCTATCGCCTCCTTTGAGGTTAGTATACCATATCTTTCGCCAAATGAAAACCTTTTTTTGTAATTTTAAGGCTTGTATAAACAAAAAAAGCGTGTTATACTTTGATATATATTGTCTTTTGGAGGACGGCTTATGTCAACGAATAAAGAACTTGCCAAAACATACGAACCTCGTGAAGTGGAGGACCGCATCTACCAATTTTGGGTGGACGGCGGCTGGTTCCACGCCGAGCCCGATCCCGATAAAACGCCGTACACCATCGTCATCCCGCCCCCGAACATCACGGGGCAGCTGCACATGGGGCACGCGCTGGATAACACGCTGCAGGACATCCTCATCCGTTTCAAGCGGATGCAGGGCTATGCCACGCTGTGGCTGCCCGGCACCGACCACGCGTCCATCGCCACCGAGGCGAAGGTCGTGGAGGCGATGCGCAAGGAAGGCCTGACCAAGGATATGCTGGGTCGCGACGGCTTCCTGGAGCGCGCCTGGGCGTGGAAAAACCAGTACGGCAACCGCATCGTCAGCCAGCTGAAAAAGCTCGGCTCGAGCTGTGACTGGGAGCGTGAGCGCTTCACGATGGACGAGGGATGCTCCGCCGCCGTGCGCGAGGTGTTCGTTCGTTTGTACGACGAAGGTCTCATCTACCGCGGCAACCGTATGGTCAACTGGTGTCCGCACTGCCACACCTCCATTTCGGACGCCGAGGTGGAGTACGAGGAGCGCGACGGTCACTTCTGGCATCTGCTGTACACCGTCAAGGAAACGGGAGAACAGCTGGAACTCGCCACTACCCGTCCCGAGACCATGCTGGGCGATACCGCCGTGGCGATCAACGCCGAGGACCCGCGCTACGCGCATCTGCACGGCTGCCACGTCATCCTGCCGCTGGTCGGCCGCGAGCTGCCCATCGTCTGCGATGAGCACGCCGACATGACCAAGGGTACCGGCGTCGTGAAGATCACCCCCGCGCACGACCCCAATGACTTTGAGGTCGGTCGCCGTCACGATCTGCCGATCATCCGCGTATTCACCTACGACGGCTTGATGACCGGTGCTGCCGACAAAGCCGCTGCGGACGAGTTGCGCGCTTCGGGTAAAGCAGCTGCCGGTGAGCCGGAAGTACTGGATTGCGGCAAGTACGCCGGTATGACCACCGCCGAGGCACGCCGCGCCATTCTGGAAGATCTCGAGGCCGGTGGCTATCTCAAGGAGACCGAGCCGCACCGTCACGACGTCGGCACCTGCTACCGCTGCCACTCCACCATCGAGCCGATGGTATCCAAGCAGTGGTTCGTCAAGATGGAGCCGCTCGCGGGTCCTGCCATCGAAGCGGTGGAAAAGGGCGAGATCCGTTTTGTACCGGAACGCTTTACCAAGAACTATATGAACTGGATGCGCGGCACGCGCGACTGGTGTATCTCCCGTCAGCTGTGGTGGGGTCATCAGATTCCCGCGTGGTACTGCGATAAGTGCGGCGCGACCGTCGTATCCAAAGAGGATCCCACCGTTTGCCCCCACTGCGGTGGAACGCTGCAACAGGATCCCGACACGCTGGATACCTGGTTCTCCTCGGCACTGTGGCCGTTCAGCACACTGGGCTGGCCGAACACCGAGAGCGAAGATCTTAAGTATTTCTATCCCACCAACACGTTGGTGACGGGCTACGATATCATCGGCTTCTGGGTCAGCCGTATGATCTTCTCCGGTCTTGCCTACACCGGCAAGGCACCGTTCCAGACGGTGCTCATCCACGGTCTGGTGCGCGACTCGCAGGGCCGCAAGATGTCCAAGTCTCTCGGCAACGGCATCGATCCGCTGGAGATCATCGACCAATACGGCGCCGACGCGCTGCGCTTTATGCTCGCCACGGGCAACAGCCCCGGCAACGATATGCGCTTTATGAACGACAAGGTGGAGGCGTCGCGCAACTTTGCCAACAAGCTGTGGAACGCCGCCCGCTTCATCCTGATGAACATCGGCGACAACGACGTGCCGCTGACGCTGCCCACCGAGCTGACGCTGGAGGACAAGTGGATCGTCTCCCGTTTTAATACACTGGTGCAGGCGGTCACGGAAAACCTCGACAAGTTTGAACTCGGTATCGCCGTTCAGAAGCTGTACGATTTCATTTGGGACAATTTCTGCGACTGGTACATTGAGCTGTGCAAGTCCCGCCTGCAGGGTGAAAACGCCGGTGCGGCACGTCAGGTGCTGGTGTACGTCATGACGGGTATGCTGCAGCTGCTGCATCCGTTTATGCCGTACGTCACCGAGGAGATCTGGCAGTCGCTGCCGCACGAGGGTGATGCGCTGATGGTCACCAAGTGGCCGACCTACGACGCCGCTCTCGCCTTCCCCGAGGAAGAAAAAGAGATGGAGCGCATTATGGAAGCCATCGGTGCGATCCGTAACCGCCGTGGTGAGATGAACGTGCCGCCGTCCCGCAAGGCGCAGGTATACATCGAAACCTCTTTCGTCGATACCTTTGAGAAGGGCGTTCCCTTCTTCCAGCGTCTCGCCTCCGCCTCGGAGGTGCAGATCGGCGCTGCGTTCGATATTCCCGGTGCGGTCAGCATCGTCACCGCCGACGCCACCATCAAGATCCCGCTGGACGATCTGGTGGACAAGGCTGCCGAGCTCGCCCGCCTGAACAAGGAAAAGGACAACGTGCAGAAACAGCTGGACGGCGTGAACGCACGTCTCGCCAACCCCGCTTTCACCGACAAAGCGCCTGCCAACGTGGTACAGACTGCCCGTGATCAGGCCGCTCGCCTGCAGGAAAAGCTGGCGCTGCTGGAACAAAGCCTTGCCGCCCTGCAATAAGGAGTCTGTATGCGCTATTGTGTAGAGTATGAGATCCTCTCCCACGACACGGGGCACAACGGCGAGGTGCATCCGTCGGCGGTCATCCGCTATTTTCAGGAGGCGGCGGACGGACAGATGCGTGCTGACGGCCCGACCTACCGTGAGCTGATCGCACAGGGCTATTCCTTTGTGCTGAGTCGCTTGAACGTCAAGCTGTATGGTACGCTGCGGGCGTATGACAAGGTCACCGTGCAGACCTGGGCGTACGATCCGCCCCGTGGCGTGTCGTTTGAACGGTACTATCAGCTGTACCGTGGCGACGAGCTGGTGGCGGAGGCTGCCAGCGTGTGGGCGCTGCTCAACCTGAACACCGGGACGCTGTGCCGTGTAGGCGAGGTAGACACACACTACGGCTCCGACGAGCCGCTCCCCCTCTCCTGCCGCTTCCGTTTACCGGCGGTGGAATTCGAGGACGCAGGAGTGCGCACCGTGCGCTACTCGGACGTGGACATCAACAACCATATGAACAACACCCGTTATCCCGATATGCTGTGCGATTTCCTGCCGGAGATCGACCGCCTGCATATCACGGGTGTGCAGATCCATTACGTGGCAGAGGCGCCGCTGGGCGAAACGCTGACCGTCAAGCGGGCAGTCACCGAGGAGGACGGACACCCCGTCTATTGGTTTGAAACGCTGCGCGCCGACGGCTCCTGCAATATTCGTGCACGGATCGATGCGGAATATTTGAACTAAATCTTAGTACAGAAAGCGGGCAGGCTCATTCGATCCTGCCCGCTTTTATTTGCTCACAATAACGATGCGTATAGGTTTTTCCACTTCTGCACAATAATCTATAGAAAATTTCGTTCCTTTGGATTTTCCATCCCAAAAAGCAAGAACAAGATCGGCATAGTCTATAATTTGCTTGTTACGGTATAAAGGAGCAGCGCGACCGTATCTTGTGTATTTCGGGACAAATTCTGTCAGCGGAATATCGTATTGCCGTGCGTATTCTTTAGCACAAGAATCAACACCTCTTGCACCACCGGATACGATTTCTTTGGTCTCGTCCGGAAGATATTGACCTAAATCATTAACTGTCACATCTCGTGAACCAATAACAGCGACCTTCATCGTTGCACCTCGTTTCGTCACTTTTTCGTCATTATACCACCATTTGGGTTTTGACGCAATAATTACATTATAATGATGTCATATCGAGGTAAAAATAATGTCATCGAGGTGCGAAAATGAAAGATAATTTTGTACGATACACCTTGCGTGTAGACCGCACGTTATTTCAAAAATTCCGCTATATTGCCGAATCGAAAGGTCGCTCTGCCAACCGGGAGATCGAGCAATATCTGAAACGCTGTGTCGCCGCTTATGAAAAAGAGAACGGCGAGATCGTCCCGGAAGAAAATTGATATGCAAAAAGCAGGTCGAACGACCTGCTTTTTCTTTTCTCGGATCGTATTATACCAACGCACAAGGTCTTCTAAATCGCCGGAATAAGCCCTCGTACTCCGTCTCAAAGGCCGCCCAGGGGACGTTGATGGTGGCATCATCCTGCAGGAGTTCCTTGATGTGCCACAATAGTGGGAAATCCCGTCTATCGACCTTACCGAGCGTGGCAAGCTGCTCCACCGCCTCGGCGGTACGGCGGCTGATCACGATGCCCTCCATCGTGATGCCCGGCAACTGTTCCATCGCCTCGGTGTAGGTGTATCCCTGACCGAGCAAGGCTCCCAGCTTGCGGTTACGGCCGCCGAACACCGTGACGTACAGATCGCCGAGACCAACAAATATGTTACGCTCCGCCGTGCTGTCAAACGCATCCAACAGGAGGTACATCTCGCGGGAAGCCTGCATAAACAGGCCGGCTTGTGAGTTGTAGTGCTCCAACGGCTTGCCCTCTCGCTTGTAGGCAAGGCCGATCGCGAGTGCCACGCCCAGAGCGTACGCATTTTTCAGCGCCACGGCACATTCCACGCCGTGCACGTCGGTAGACAGACTGATATGATAGTAATCGGTTTCGAACAACGATTTGAGCCACCGCAGCGTCTCCATATCGGGGCCGCAGAACACGACCTCCGTGGGATCCTGCACCGCCAGCTCGTACGACGTGCACGGGCCGCCGACCGCATAGATCTTCAAATCCTTATCGGTGAAGCGCCGCATATATTCAGGATACGAAATCAGGTGGCCTTTATTTTCGCCGTCGTCAATCATACCCTTGGAAATGGACAGCAGCGGCGTCGCTTCCGGCAGCTTCGGGATCACGTTCTCGCAAAACCAATCCATACCAAAGGACGAAACGCCGCAGATGATTAAGTCGGCATCCTTGATGCACTCTTCCATTTCCTCGATATAGTGAAACGACACCGAGGGCGGCATAACGAACGGCTCGTCCGTGCCGTTGGTATCGTTATTTTTCCTGTACAAAGACAGCGTTAAATGCTCCCGCGTTTTCTTACCGTGCTCGACGATCTCGGTGTCGAGCGGAGAACCGACCAAGCGAATGGTATGACCGTTGTGTGCCGCCGGAAAGGTGATGGCAGAGCCCATCATGCCGCAGCAAACGACTGTAATAATTGCCATAACTGTTACCGCCTTTCATCCGTTTTGCAAAAATCACTGTTGATAAATCCCAGTGCTTGATGATATGATACTATAAAACAGGGATTCGCGCAATATGTACCATACATTTTGATTTAATAATCGTAACCGTGATGGTATTCAAAAGAAAAACAATTTGAGCCGATTTGCAATATAAATGGCAAAAATAACAATGGAAAATATCGGTATAATTCTCTATCATTGAAGGTAGGAAACTATAGAAAACGGAGGGAAAATAATGCTGAAAGTCGGTATTGCAGATTATGGCATGAATGTCTGGTACGGCGGCTTTATGGATTACGAAAAGCGTATGGAAGACATCAAAGCCATCGGTTTTGACGGCCTGGAGCGTCTGACTCCCATCGACGCTGCGGACGCCCTGAACAAGGCGACCACGCTGGCGAAGCTGCGTATGGATTTCGCCACGGTGCTTGCTCCCACGCTGGAGCTCAAGGTGCAGTGGACGGCTGCCTTCGGCAAGGAGTATATCTGGACGGACGTTACCGCCAACCATGCCAAGGATTCGCTCGACCTCTACTGCCGCCGTGTCAATTATCTCACTGAAGCTTGCAAAAAGTACGGCATCAAGGCAGCGGTACATAACCACCTCGGCTGCATCGTGGAGACGCAGGAACAGCTCGAGGAATTTATGGAGAAATGCCCCGAAGCCGGTCTCGTGTTTGACGTGGGCCATATGGCGGTCGCCGGCGGCAACGTGCGTGAGGTATTCGACAAGTACTACGACCGCATCGTCGCCATCCACCTGAAGGATTGG
The DNA here is from genome assembly GCA_017936615.1 of Clostridia bacterium. GTDB lineage: Bacteria > Bacillota > Clostridia > Oscillospirales > Acutalibacteraceae > RGIG3009. The sequence continues at coordinate 10,232 of JAGBFF010000097.1, forward strand.
GTCATGCAGGACCCCGATCAGAAGGATTGGTGGGATCGTGGTTACTTCTGTGGCCTGAAGCAGGGTAATTTCCCGGTGGATAACGAGTACGTCGTCAAAAAAGCCATCGAAAACGGCTACGACAAGTGGATCTTTATTGAGCACGATACGCATCTGCGCGAGCCGCTGGAGGATCTCGCGGAGAGCCGTAAAATTTTGAAAGAGTGGGGTGTCTGATTTATGAAACCGATTAAACTGGGTATGGTAGGCCTCGGTCGTGCCGGTAACGGTATGCACCTGCCGGAGCTCGAGGGCAAGGATGAAATGTTCCAGATCTACGCGGTCTGTGACCTCATCGAGGAGCGCCGCAACAGCGTGGCGGAAAAGTACGGTGCCAAGGCGTATGCCACCATCGAAGAGCTCCTTGCTGATCCGGAAGTGGAGATCGTGGACATCGCGACCCGCTCCTGCGATCACTACAAGCACGCTTGCATGGCACTGAAGGCCGGCAAGAGCGTGTTCCTGGAGAAGCCCATTTGTACCAACTACGAGGATGCCAAGGCGCTCATAGAACTGGCTGACAGCCTGAAGGATAAGGTCACGCTGTACATCCGCCACAACCGTCGTTGGGAAGCGAAGTTTGAAAAAGCGATGGAGATCTGCAATTCCGGCATCATCGGTAACGTCTACGAGGTCAAGCTGACCCGCAACGGCTTCACCACCCGCAACGACTGGCAGATCATCGACACCTACGGTGGCGGTCAGCTGCTCAACTGGGGTCCGCACATCATCGACCACGCGCTGAACTTTGCGGGCGGTGACTACACCGACATCTACGCCGAGACCCGTCAGATCCTCGCCAGCGGCAACTGTGAGGACCACATCAAACTGCTCATGACCGGTGTCAACGGCCGTATCGTCGACATGGAGATCAGCTCCGGCTGCGCGACGCGCACCCATGAGATCATGGCGTACGGCGACCGCGGTATTCTGTATGACACGGGCGTGGAAAACTCCCAGCTCGAGTGGCGCGACGTCAAGCCCGGTCAGGAGATCCCGCGTCTCCCTGCCAGCGATCTGACCCCCGGCACCGACCCGAACTTCAAGAAGGCGCCCGCCATCGAGTGGCGCTACGGCGGCGCGTTCGTCGACGTGTTAGGCGAGCGCCTCGACGAGACCTGGATCAACATGTACGAGAATTATCGTCTCGGCAAGCCTTACCGTATTAAGCACAGCGAGGCGCTGAAGGTCGTCGAAGTCATCAGCAAGATCAAGGAGATCGTGGCGAAGAAGAACGCGAAATAAGCTATCACGCCATACACAAACAGCCGCTGCGGATATTACCGCAGCGGCTGTTTTTTGTGATAAAGCAACCAACTCGTTACGATCGACGGGCGTGAGACGGAGGGTAGCCGAAGCGGCGTGTGAACATCTTGGAAAAGGTGTAGACGTCGCGGTAACCGACCGAAGCGG
>JAGBFF010000098.1 GCA_017936615.1 Clostridia bacterium
CCGCGCATACCCTCGATGGAGTGCATCAGAGCGGTTTCCTCGCCGCACACGAAGGCGCCGGCACCCAGACGGATCTCCATATCGAAGTCAAAGCCGGTGCCAAAGATGTCCTTACCCAGCAGACCCTCGGCGCGAGCAGCGTCGATAGCGATCTGCAGACGGCGGACGGCGATGGGATACTCGGCACGAACGTACACATAACCCATGGTAGCGCCGATCGCATAACCGGCAATCGCCATAGCCTCGATCAGGCAGTGCGGGTCACCTTCCAGGACGGAACGGTCCATGAATGCGCCCGGGTCGCCTTCGTCGGCGTTACAAACAACATACTTCTGCGGAGCCTTGTTGGGAGCGGTGAGCGCCCACTTACGGCCGGTGGGGAAGCCGCCGCCGCCACGGCCACGCAAGCCGGAATCCGTGACGATCTGGATGACCTGCTCGGGGGTGTACTCGGTCAAGCACTTGGCAAGAGCCTGGTAACCGTCGTTCGCAATGTATTCATCCAGCGATTCGGGGTTGATGACACCGCAGTTACGCAGTGCCACACGAACCTGCTTTTTGTAGAAATCCGTTTCGTTCAGCGCCTTGATGGTGCCTTCCTTTTCCACAGTCTCATCATACAGCAGACGGGTCACGATACGACCCTTGAGCAGGTGCTCGGAAACGATCTCCGGAATGTCTTCGACCTGCACGCAGGAGTAGAAGCAGCCTTCCGGATACACGATCATGATCGGGCCCAGCGCACACAGACCGAAGCAACCGGTGCGAACGACCTTAACTTCTTCGGTCAGGTCGTTAGCCGCAATTTCTTTTTCCAGAGTTTCAATAATAGCCTGGCTGTTGGAGGAAGTACAACCGGTACCGCCGCAAACCAGCACATGAGAACGATACATTCTTATTCCTCCTGTTCTTACTTCATCAGATTGGCAACGGTGTATTCCGCCACCGGATTACCGTTGACCAAGTGGTCGGTCACGATCTTCGCTACCATTTCGGGAGTGACTTTACCGTAGGTAACCTTCTCCTTGCCGGGAGCGATGACTTCAACGATCGGCTCAAACTGGCACATACCGATGCAACCGGTCTGCACAACAGCAACGTGGCCGAGGTGACGCTTTTCGATTTCTTCGGTGAACGCCTTCAGCACCGGACGGGCACCGGCGGCGATACCGCAGGTCGCCATACCGACGACAACGCGCGTACCGTCATGGGAGCCTTCACGTACGGTCATCTTTTCGCGGGCTTTGTCACGAAGAGCCTGCAGTTCCGCAATGGATTTCATACAAAAAACCTCCTAGTTTTATCATCGTGTTGATTAGGCATTGCTGCCGAGCGATTGGATTCCTTCCGTCAAGTTGGCGTCGATCCAATCCATAATATCCGGTTCCGAGAGGGGCACGCCGTCCAACACTTCACGCAGAGAACGGGTGTCCAACTCAAACGACCGCTCGTCAACCGTGTGGCGGTAGAGAAAGTCGATGCCCGGATTCAGACGAATGAGCGTGTCCATTGTGCCGACCATGTCGCCGAGCGGCATACGGTCGATGTGATCCAACCCAAAGCGAGCGGTGACGGTCGTGCCGACACCAACCTCAGACTCGATCGCAAGTGATCCGCCAGCCATTTCGGCGGCCATACGGAACAAGGGGATTCCCATACCGACCCGACGGGTTTTGCGGGTGGTGTAGAAGGGGTCGCGAATCTGTTCCAGCTGCTCGTTGGTCATACCGCGACCGTTGTCACCGATGCGGATGGTGAGCATCCCCATGGCTTCTTCGATCTCAATGGTGACGAGCGTTGCAGCAGCAGCAATGGAGTTCTGGGCGATGTCCAGAACGTTCAGCGACAGCTCACGCATGGATTATTTGCCGTATTTAGCAAGGATACCGGGAATATCGTCCACGGTCAGCTTGCCGTACACGTCCTCGTTGACGGTAAGGACAGGAGCCAAACCGCAAGCACCGATGCAACGGCAGGCGGTGAGGGAGAAGCGACCGTCGGGCGTGCATTCCTCCGCGTCGATACCGAGCAGCTCTTTGAGCTTTTCGAACAGATCACCGGAGCCTTTGACATAGCAAGCCGTGCCGAGGCAGACGGAGATGTTGTATTCACCCTTCGGAGACAGCGAAAACTGCGCGTAGAAGGTGGCGACACCGTACACCTTTTCCAACGGCACATTCATGCCGTCGGCGATCATCTGCTGAACTTCGATCGGCAGATAACCGTAGATGTTCTGCGCTTCGTGCATAACACCCATCAAGCGGCTGGAATCGTGCTTGTTTGCATCGATGACCTTCTGCAGCGCTTCCTTCTGTTCGGGGGTGCCTTTGAAAGGAAGGTTGCTGATTTTTTTCTGCATTTGCCTGTTCCTCCTTAAAAGAATTCATACCTGTCTGCTATTATACAATATTAAATCTTTTTTTGCAATGGGAAACTGTGAAGAATAGGGGATTTTTTGTCAATATTTTTTCGGAAATTGTCAAAGAAAATCAGGATTGACAAAAAATGAAAAATCGGTATACTAGTTGCTTGTAGCGCTGAAGTATTGTGGGGGATACCGAATGGAAACCAATTATCGAAAAACATGGGCAAGTTGTTACTGGGGTGCGGCGATCCAGGCGCTCGCTATTAACGTTGTGCCGTTGTTTTTTGCTACGCTGCAAACGGAATTTGCCGTGTCTTTCGAAATGCTCGGACGGTTGGTACTGATCAATTTTTTGACACAGCTCACGGTGGATGTATTGTCGTTGTATTTTGTTGATAAGTGGGGCTATCGCGCCTGTTTTTTAATTGCACACGGTACGACGGCTGCTGGATTTTTACTTTTCGGCATTTTACCGAAGCTATTACCGGATGCGTATGTCGGCATGGTGCTTGCTACGGTGGTGTACTCGATCGGTTCGGGATTGCTGGAGGTGCTTATCAGCCCGATGGCGGACGCCCTGCCGAGTGACAATAAGGCGACCTCACTGACGCTGGTTCATGCGTTTTATCCGTTGGGGCAGGTCGTGACCATCGTGATAACGACGGTCGTGCTGGCGTTGCTCGGCAGAGAATATTGGTGGGCGATCATCATGGTGTGGAGCATTCTGCCGCTGACCAATTTGGTGCGCGGTCTGCGGATGCCGTTTCCCGAGGTCGAGCGCGTTTCCGACCACGGCGGGATCGTTGGATTGTTTCGTTCCGGTTATTTTTGGATCGCTATGGCGGCGATGCTGTGTGCCGGTGCGTCAGAACAGGCGATGGCGCAGTGGGCTTCCTTGTTTGCGGAAATGGGGTTGGGTATCCCTAAGGTGATGGGCGACTTTCTCGGTCCGTGTTTGTTTGCGTTGTTTATGGGTGTCGGGCGGTTTTGGTACGGACGCTTCGGCAATCGCATACCGCTGCAGCCGGTGCTGATGGGCAGTGCGGCACTGTGCGTGGGATGCTATGCACTGGCGGTGTTTTCGCCGTGGCCGGTGCTGTCACTGTTCGGCTGTGCGTTCTGCGGCCTATCGGTCAGCTTGATGTGGCCCGGTACGATCAGCCATGTGGTGCCGCATATGGTACACGGCGGTACGGCGCTGTTCTCTTGTTTGGCGCTTGCTGGTGATGCCGGCTGTTCGTTGGGGCCGTGGTTGACGGGGTTTGTGTCCGATGCGGTACAGCCCTACTGCACAACGGGGGATCCGGCGCAGTTCGGATTGCGAATGGGCTTGATCAGTGCCGCGATATTTCCACTTTTGATGCTGCTTTTTCTTGCTTTTTTCTCAAAAAAGAAGAAAGAAAACTAAACAACGCGCCTGCGAAATCACTTCGCAGGCGCGTTTTTACGTAACTTTATTTCGCTGAAAGGAGCGCTTCGGTGGCAGCGACCAGCAAGGCGGCAACCTCGGCTGCTTTTTCGGGAGTGTCACCGGTGGCGGTCACATACCCCTTGACCTTCGGCTCGGTGCCGGAGGGGCGAACGATGAGACCGGCGTGGTTTTCCAGTTCATAGGACAGCACGTTGGATTTCGGTAGGTTGATCGTCTTGATCTCACCGTCGGCGGTGCGCCGCTCGGAGCGCTGATAGTCAGCGGTGCCGAGCACTTTTAGGCCGGCGATCTCAGTCGGCGGTGTTTCACGCAGGAAGGTCATCAGATTGTCCATAGCGACCATGCCCTGAGCGCCTTCAAACTGCACGTTGACGAGCTTGTGGCAGTACACGCCGTGCTCTTCGCTCAAGCGGCGGAGAATATCCAGCAGCGATTGTCCGCGGTCGGCGTAATATGCCGCCATTTCGCAGATGAGCATCGAGGCGACGACCGCGTCCTTGTCGCGTGCATGGGTGCCGGCAAGGTAGCCGTAGCTTTCCTCGAAGCCGAGCTGGTAGCGCTCGGGATGTCCTGCTGCTTCCAGTTCGCCGATCTGTTCACCGATATACTTGAAACCGGTCAGCACTTCACGCATTTCACAGCCGTATTTTTCAGCGATACGGGTGGCGAGATCGGAGGTGACGATGGTCTTGACAACGACCGGGGCTTCCGGCAGGGTGCCGTTGGCACGGCGACAGGAGAGAATGTACTCCAGCAGCAGGCAACCGGTTTCATTGCCCGTCAGCAGGACGTAATCGTCATCCTGACGCACGGCGATGCCGACACGGTCACAGTCGGGATCGGTGGCAAGCAACAAATCGGGCTTGACGGTCTTGGCGAGCTCCAATGCACAGGTGAATGCTTGGCGGATCTCGGGATTCGGATAAGGAGCGGTGGGGAAGTTGCCGTCGGGCAGTTCCTGCTGGGGTACTACCGTGACCTGCGCCAGACCGATGCGATCAAGGATCGCGCGCACCGGCTTGTTACCGGCGCCGTTGAGCGGTGTGTAGATGACCTTTAAGCCGCCTTTGGCGCAAACGCCGGGGTTGATCTGTTGCTCAGCGATACGGTCGAGGTATTTTGCCACCAGATCGGCGCCAACCATCGTAATGGTACCGTTCTGTACGGAAGTATCAAAATCAGCCGATTTTACGCCGTCGAACATATCGACACGGCGGATACAGTCGGTGACGGCGTTGGCGTCGTCATCCGTCATTTGGAAGCCTTCCGAGCCGTAGCATTTATAGCCGTTGTATTTGGCGGGGTTGTGGCTGGCGGTGACCATAACGCCGGCTTGGCACTGCAGCTCGCGCACGGCGAAGGACAGCACCGGCACTGGTTGCAGCTCTTCAAACAGGCTGACGGCGATACCGTTGCCCGCCAGCACCCGTGCAGCCTCGCGGGCAAACAGGTCGGACTTGATGCGTGAATCGAAGCAGATCGCCACACGGGCGGTTTCGTAACGATTGTTGAGGTAGTCAGCAAGACCCTGCGTTGCCTTGCGAACCGTGTAGATATTCATACGGTTATCGCCCGCACCGATCACACCGCGCAGACCGGCGGTGCCAAATTCCAGTTCGCGGTAAAAGCGTTCATTGATCTCATTATCATCATCGGCGATGGCTTTTAGATCGGGGATGAGATCGGGATCGTCCACCGCACGGGACAGCCACAGGGCGTATTTTTCGGCAACAGTCATGGTCAAGCATCCTTTCCTCTGTGTGATTATAGTATCAGTATACCAACTTTTCCCTGAAATTGCAAGGGGAGCCTATCGGGCGTATGTGACAAAAAGAGCAAGCCGTGGCTTGCTCTCAAAAACGGTTATGCAAGATGATATAGCCGACGGGCGTTTTCAGCAGTGACGTCCAACAATTTTTCGATGGAAATGCCACGCAAAGCGGCAATCGTGTCAGCGGTGTAGCGGATCATCGCCGAATCGCAGCGCTGGCCGCGCAGGGGCACGGGTGCGAGGTAAGGGGCGTCGGTTTCCAGTAACAGACGGTCCAGCGGAATTTCGGAGGCGACTTCAACGGTCTTGCGGGCGTTTTTGAAGGTGACAACGCCGCCGATGCCGATATACAGGCCCAATTTCAACAGCTCGCGTGCCATTTCGACACTGCCGGAAAAGCAGTGTACCACACCCGCCGGACGGTATTCCTGCAAAAAGCGGAGGGTGTCCTCGTGTGCCTCACGGTCGTGAACCACGACGGGCAGTGATAGACGGTTTGCCAGCTCCAGCTGGGCACGGAACCAGTACTGCTGTGTCTCACGGGGACAGCAATCCTCGTAATGATAATCCAGACCGATTTCACCGATGGCTACAGCCTTTTCATCGGCGGCAAGCTGCTCCAAAACGGTAAGATCGCCTTGGACCGCATCGGCGGCTTCGCCGGGGTGAATGCCGACGGCCGCCCACACGCCGTTATGGCGGCGCGCGAGAGCGACCGCTTCGTGCGAATCGGCAGCGGTCGTGCCGTTTTCGATGATACCGCATACATCGGTACTCAGCAGGGAGGTCAGTAGCGTGTCGCGGTCTTCGTCAAAACGGCTATCCAGATAATGAGCGTGTGAATCAAAGATAGGCATGGCAAACTCCTTGAAAAAGGGGATACCTCGCGGCATCCCCTTGGGTCGTGTTTAGTGAATACGGCTGCCGGGCTTCAGTCCGTCGACAAAGAGCACACGGGCCGCATCGCCGTCGTCGGCAGCAAGGATCATGCCGCAGCTTTCCACACCGCACAGCGTAGCGGGCTTGAGGTTGGCGACCACGATGACCTGACGGCCCTTGAGCTCCTCGGGCGTGTACCACAGCGCGATACCCGAAGCGACGGTGCGGGGCGTGCCGCTGCCGTCGTCCAGCGTCAGCTTCAGCAGTTTTTTCGCCTTCTTGATCGGCTCGCAATCCACAACGCGCGCCACGCGTAGATCGACCTTGGCGAACTCGTCGATGGTGATCTCATCGAGGAATGCCACGTTTTCAGCAACTTCCTCGGCTGCAGCGGCCGCGGCTGTCTTTTCGGCCTCCTCGGCGAGCGTCTTTTCCACATCAATACGAGCGAACAGCGGCTCGGGCGTGCCGACCGTATAGGTGGTACGAGTGCCGAACTGCAATGCTTCCAGTGTCAGATCCGCTGCCGTCAGGTTCATCTGTGCTGCCATACGGTCTGTGGTTTCGGGCAGGGAGGGACGCAGGCACACCGTCAGCAGACGGATGCACTCCAGTAGGTTATACAGCACGGTTTCGAGCTGACCCTTGGCGGCTTCGTCCTTGGCAAGCGCCCACGGGGTGGTCTCGTCAATGTATTTATTGCAGCGCTTGGCAAGCGTCATAACCGCCGCGAGTGCCTCGGCGTTGTGGTACTGATCCATCTTCTCGGCATACGCGGCGATCGCCTTTTCCGCCGTGGCGATGAGGTCGGCATCCGCCTCGGACGCGACCACATCGGTTTTGTTTACCGTGCCGCCGAAATACTTATTCGTCATCGCAATGCTGCGGTTGACGAGGTTACCCAGCGTGTTGGCAAGGTCGGCGTTGTATAGGTTGAGGAAACTCTCCAGCGTGATGGTGCCGTCCTGCGCGAAGGGGATCTGCGAGAGCAGGTAATAGCGCACCGCGTCCGTGCCGAAGCGGTCAGCCAGCTCGTCGGCGTACAACACGTTGCCGCGGGATTTGCTCATCTTATCCTCGCCGGACAGCAGCCACGGGTGACCCAGCACCTTCTTCGGCAGCGGCAGACCCAGCGCCATCAGAATGATGGGCCAGTAGATGGTGTGGAAGCGCACGATGTCCTTGCCGATGACGTGCAGATCCGCGGGCCAGTTCGCCTCAAAGCGGTCGGTGCTGCCGTCGGGATGATAGCCGATACCGGTGATGTAATTGGACAGCGCGTCCAGCCACACATAGGTCACGTGCTTCGGGTCGAAAGACACCGGGATGCCCCACGTGAAGGTGGAACGGGAGACGCACAGGTCGGACAGACCCGGCTTTAAGAAGTTGTTGATCATCTCGTTGCGGCGGGACTCCGGCTGAATGAAGTCGGGGTGCTCCTCAAAATACTGCAGCAGGCGATCCTGATATTTTGAGAGGCGCAGGAAATACGCCTCCTCACTGGCGTCGATCACATCACGGCCGCAGTCGGGGCATTTGCCGTCCTTGAGCTGCGAGGGGGTGAAGAAAGACTCGCAGGGAACGCAGTATTTGCCCTCGTACTTGCCCTTGTAAATATCACCCTGCTCGTACAGCTTCTTGAAGATCGCCTGTACGGCGGATTCGTGATCCTCGTCGGTGGTGCGGATGAAACGGTCATAGGATGTATTCAGCTTGTTCCATACGTCCTTGATCTGCTGCGAGATGCCGTCGACATACTCCTTGGGGGAGATGCCCTGCTCCTCGGCGTACTGCTGGATCTTCTGACCGTGTTCGTCGGAGCCGGTCAGGAAATACACGTCGTATCCCTGCATTCGCTTGTACCGCGCGATCATATCCGCCAGGACGATGTCGTAGGCGTTGCCGATATGCGGCTTGCGCGAGGTGTAGGCGATGGCAGTGGTCAGATAGAACTTGTTGTTTTCCATATTCCGGAACCCTCCTATAATGGTATCTTATATATTTTAGCAGATTTTTGCAAAAAAACAAGTCTTTCCACACATAAAATTAACGGCAGCCCTGCCGCGAAAAAGCGGGGACTGCCGTTAATGGCTAAACGTTACTTGACGGTGGCGGTTTCCTCCGCCTCCAGTTTTTGCAAGGCTACGTATCGGTTATATGCATCTAATCGATCACTATAACTTTGCGAATTGATGATGATACCAGCGATACTCTCGGATAAGAGATCAGATGTGATCCCTGCCTCCCGATATTCTTCGATGCTGTGTTCCAGTAACCACTGCTTCGAGTAGGTGTTTCTGCCGACCTTTACCGTTGAAGAAACGGTGGTGCTGTTGCCGACGTATGTCGGATCCTCTGACCTCCGCAGAGAGTCATACTTTTCAAGGATCGTCGTCCAGTGATTCTCGTAGTCGCAGGTGAACGTGATCTGAGGTAGTTTTGCCCGGAAGATCTCGTATGTGATTCCGGCTGCCACGTAATCCTCTACCGTGTGCTCGTACAACCATTTGGGAGGATAGATCTTCGACTCAACGACGATGGCGTACGGACTGGCAAATGCCCGCAGAAGATCCTCGTCGGTGCCGTTATAGATCGCTTCGATCTGCTCTTCGGTGAAATAGATATTGCCGGGGAAATTGTTTTCGTATCTCTCACACATTGCTTCGACGTCTTCTCGCGGAACGTTCAGTTCGCGGAGGAGAGTATAGCTGTTAAAATCCGAGCGTTCACGCGTTCCGGAGGGGTTCATACACTTAAAGTCATTGCTCCATTCGTCAAAAGTTTCTTTTCCGGCTAATCTGACCATCCTAGCTTCAATCTCATATGCATCAGAATATTCTGCCTGAAAATACCAGTTCCCGTCAACACCGCCGATGCCTGAGGAGTCCTCGTCGGGTGGTGTCGTAGTAGGGGTCGTGGTAACAGACGATGAAGGCGAGGTGGTCGAATCGTTCGTTTTGGTCGGTTCAGGTGTGCAGCCTGCTAAGCAGCATATCAAAAGACAGAATACAGCAAGTAATACGGTGAAATTTTTCATTGAAGCTCCTCCTCTATAGGATAACTCAGGGCTATCGACCGATCGCCGGTAAATGATACGTACTTGAAAAATCGCTGGGGATTGATGGCGTTTGTTTCATTTGCCCAATTTGCGGTAGGGGATCCAAACGTGGATAAATGCAGGTGCGGCCCGCTCGATTCCCCGGTGCTTCCCACTTGTCCGACAACGGTTCCTGCTGTGACGAACACTTCTTCTTCCTCTTCCTCTTCCTCGTCTTCATCATCAAAAGGACACGAGCCCGATTTCATGTGCAAGAATGCCACACGTATCGGTTCGCCGTCCGTAGTGTAATTGTCCGTTTGGATGACGACTGTATGTCCCCCTGAATAGTGATTAGGATATATTGCCATAACCTGTCCCGAAGTTGGTGAAAGAATATTAGCACCATCGATATCTTCGGCATCTTCGCTGGGGTTTTCTGTCAAATCTATACCATGATGATCGGGGCGCTCCGTGGTGTGGTATCCGCTCGTAATATGAGTATATTTACCTTCCTCGAAGACCCACGACCATTCGTAGGCGTGATACGGTTCGCTGGAAGCGGATTCAAAGATCCATTGCTGCTGTGACTGACCGACGTATTCCCATATCTGAACGTTGGCACCTTCGTCCGTGCTTGCGCCGGACACCTCCACAACGCGAGTCGTACTGCAAGCGGGTACGAGACGGTAACTACCGTTGCCGCACGAAAGGATCTGATACTTTTGCGCCGCATTTCCATTCTTGGGGTGTATGCCGACGTTGGTACCGTTGTAGTCAGCGGCATTATTGATATCCAAGCGATATCCCACGTTGTTCATCGGCTCCAGATAGTAATATCCGTTTCCGGTGTAGACCACGTTCCACCGTTGTTGTTGCATAGTCGTGGCGTTGGAGCGTGAATACTGAGCGACATTTACGCCTGAATACGTTAAATACTTTCCGCTGGATTTGTTTTTGATAAAGTACTGTCCGCTGGAGACGGTCTGTGTGGCAGTGGAACCCGTAGAACGGTTTTCTCCGCCGAGTTGCACAGAGCCGTTTTCAAGCAAAACGTTGTGATTTCCGGTTGTGGAAGACGATGCGGAGAAGGTCGATGCCATGATGATACACAGGACAGTCACAAGCACGACCGCCATCTTTGAAATGGAACGAGACATAATTTTCCCTCCTGTTCAGTTGTTTGGTGGATTCTTGTTGTGAACAATCAACCATGGGAAACGCCTCCTTCCTTTTGCTCAAGATCACGCCGATATACGGCGTTTCGACGGGCGACGGATCGTATCATGTGGCACATTCTACACACATTGTATGATGAAATGATGAAAATGATAGAAAATCTCTAAAAGTGCACCTTTTTCGTCTTTTATTATACATAAATCCTACCGCTTTGTCAATAGTAAAATGGAAAACAACGGGGAAATTTTTCCAGCGGGAATCTTGCAATTTAGCGACAAAATTTGTATAATAAACGGTATGGAAACGTTATTTTTTACAGTACCAACTGAATATGACGGCGCTTCGGTGCAGACCTTTCTGCGGCAGGGGTGCGGATTTTCGTGGCGTATGGTGGTGCGGCTCAAGCATCAGGAGGGCGGCATCACGGTGGATGGTGAGCATCGGCGCAGTATTGATCGCGTCAACGTGGGGGAGCAGGTATGTCTGCGGTTCCCCGAGGACGCGGTGCGTATCGACGGCGCGGAGCTGCCGCTGTCGGTCGCGTATGAGGACGACTCGCTGCTGGTGGTGGACAAGCCACCGTATCTGGCGGTGCACCCGTCCGCAGGCAAGCCCGAACCGACGCTTGCTAACGCGGTGGTGGGGTACTATCGCCGTGCAGGACAGCCGCATTCGTTCCGTCCCGTCAACCGATTGGATCGCAACACGAGCGGTCTGCTTCTTGCCGCAAAAAACGCGCACGTCGCGTATGCACTGACCCACAAGGCAGAAAAGACGTATCTCGCCATCGTGCTGGGCGAGCTGCACGGTTGTGGCACGGTGGATCAGCCGATCCGCGTGAAGGAGGGCTGCTGCATCACCCGGGAGGTGGGCGAGGGCGGCAAAGAGAGTGTGACACATTACGAGGCACTCGGTACCGACGGTGAGATCACGCTGGTGCGTCTGCGTCTGGAAACAGGGCGCACTCATCAGATCCGCGTTCATATGGCGTGGCTCGGATATCCGCTGGCGGGGGATACGATGTACGGTACCGATGAGACCGTACTGCCGCGCCACGGGCTGCATTGCTGTGAAATGACCTTTACACATCCGTTGACAGGGGAGCGCCTTGCTTTGACAAGCCCCTTGCCCGAGGATATGGCGGCGTGTCTGCGCGCCCATGGATTGGAGGAGCTGTTATGAAAACCATTCAAAGCTTTCGCATCAACCACGATACCCTGACACCGGGACTGTACACCTCCCGCGTGGATGGGGACGTGACGACGTACGATCTGCGTTTCGTGCATCCCAACACACCGCCGTTTCTGGAGGTGGCGGCGATGCACACGCTGGAGCACCTGTTTGCGACCTACGTGCGCAACAGCAAGTATGAGGATCAGATCGTTTATTTTGGGCCGATGGGGTGCCGCACGGGGTTCTATTTTCTGACGCGGGGTATGACCGAAGAACAGGTCATCGCGTTGACACAGGAGACACTGGCGTTTATTGCAGCGTATGAGGGCGAAATCCCGGGTGCGTCGAAACGAGAGTGTGGCAACTACCTGGATCATGACCTCGACGGCGCGCGTGCGTATGCCGCTACTGAGGTGAAGGCGTTGGCTGATTGGACACCTGCGCGGCTGGTATATCCTGAGTGAAAAGTCAATATTTTGAATAAATTACCGCTGTTTTTAATAAAATAGCGGTAATTTGACCATCCGTTTCCAACTTTGCTTGCTTTTTTCGACAAAAGCCGCTATA
>JAGBFF010000012.1 GCA_017936615.1 Clostridia bacterium
CCGCCAAGCTTATAACAATGTAGCATCTTTATATCTCCTGACTGTCACAAAAAATGCCGCCATTCGGCGGCATTTGTGGGAATTGGATTACTTTTCCTGCTTGTTTTCGCACTGCTGATTGGCGATGCCGCAGCTGGTCTTGCAAGCAGACTGGCAAGAGGTCTGGCACTCACCGCAACCGCCGTTTTTTGCGCTTTCGCACAGGTTTTTGGTATCCAAAGTTTGAATACGCTGCATGGATGTTACCCCCAAAGATTTTATAGTTTATTGTATTCTACCACATGAAACCGTATAAGTCAATCCACCGAACGACAAAATTTTCACGACTTATCGCCAAAAAGCGGCAGTGTTCGCTTCATCAACGATGGTACGGATCGGCAGATCCTCCTCCCCGATGATCAAGGAAAGCAAGCGGTCTCTGCCTTCGTCGGTTAGCACAGGTCCGGTAATACGGTGGAACTTATCGCACAACCACGCCACGCTGATATTTTCCTTGGCCTCACCGCGCGGTTCACATTCCTCCGACAGGAAACGGCGACCGTCCTTCGTGACGATTTCGGCACGGCAGATACGCTGTGTCGGGAAACGGGCGTCCATACTCTTATCCACAACGAACGAGAGGCGCTCCATCATCGAAAGTACCACCGGATCGTGCAGATTTTCTTCACGTACCTGCAGCAGGCCAAAATCACCGTACACCAGCGAAGCCGCCACAGGATATGCAATATTATACTGCGCTTCGTCGGCAGTCTGCGGCACGATCTTGGACAACCGGGTGGCACGGTCAAAGGTATGGATCGTCACCGATTCAATAGCCTCTGCATTCAGACCGTGTTCCTTCATCAGCCCTACGCACGCATCAATTGCCGGATGCGCCCAACGGCAGCAGGGATACGGTTTAAAATACAGATCCATAACCTGATATTTCTCCCCAAGATCATCCAGATAATGACGATATTCCTCGGCCTCCAGCATATGCTTGTTGCCCTCAAAGCCGCTCATAGCATCCATAATTGCCAGCACACCGACCATCACGCCAAATGGCACACCATCCTTGTTCATAGACGGATATTCTACGCTACGGATACCGGGCACCAGCGGAGCATTGAACTCCGCAACCGACAGCACGTTGTTGATCTCCTCACGGCTGAAGCCATACAACCGACCGACGCCTGCCGCCACACCAACCGCACCAAAAGTACCGCTGCTGTGGGCGTATTGATAGTAATCCATAATGGCGGCCCCCATACGAATGGTCGCTTCATAGGCTACCAGCATCGCCGTAAGAAACTCGTTACGGCTGACATCCTTCTCATACGCCGCCGCCAGAATAGCACCGACAAAGGACGTGCCGGGATGCGCACGGGTCATATTATGACCGTCGTCAATATCGTAAGCGTTGGAGGAATGTCCCATTGCCGAAGCAGCACCGGCAAAACTGAACCGCTTTTCCGAACCGATCACCGGAATGTCGCCCTTACCAAACAAGCGATCAGCCAAACACAAGCCCGCTTCAAACTGGCGGCTGCGGCTGCCAATCACCAGGGCACCCATCAGGTCAACAAAACACCCCTTCATGCGCTCCTGTACATTCACAGGCAGCTGCTCCCAGTGTGTGTTGACAATAAATTCTTCCAGTTTATAATCCGTTTGAAATTGCATAATCCTTCCTCACTTATCTCTTGCCAAGTCACAGATCAATTCATATGCGAAATTGGTATGCGGCTGAATAGTCGAGATCGCCAGATATTCTCTGTCGCTGTGGTCAAAATCGCCGGTAGGTCCTAAGCTGTCAACGCAGATGGGCCCATGAAGCGAAATGCGGTTAGCATCCGACAAGCCACCACGCTTTTTCAAGATAAACGGGTGTCCGATACGCTCTGCCACCTGCTTAACACGTTCCATGTAGGCCCACGTCTTTTCGGTCGGCTCCAAAGCTGGCGTTCCACCCAGCTTGATCACTTCTACACGATAGCCGCCTGCCTCGGCGTGCCGGATCAGCTCGTCAATGCAATCCCGAACCTGCTCGCCGACATCCCGCTTCTCGTAGCGAATATCAAACTCGAACCGTGCGACCTCAGGAACGACGTTGCGCTTCTCTCCGGCTTGTATCACACCGATATTCACGCTGGTGCCCAGCTCCTGAGAATGGAACTCGTCCAATTTGTTGATCCAATACACAAGCTCCTTGACCGCCGAAAGCGACTTGCCCTCAAACATATACCCCGCGTGACCGGCACACCCGTAAATGGCAATATTACCGCTTGTCTGTCCCTTGCGCTGAATCGTGATCGCACCGTCCTCCGAACCGGCTTCAAATACAAAGACCTTATCGCAAATATCCGCGTACCGGAATTGAATATCTGCAGAATACGGACTGCCGATCTCTTCATCGGGGTTGAAAATCGCCACAATATTCAGTTTTTCATTCACATCTACCGGCAAAGCTTCCAGGATATGGAGCATCGACAAGCAGCCCTGCTTCATATCGATAACGCCGACACCGTAGCAATTTTTTTCGTCACGGCGAAATGGACGCTTTTGCGTCTCACCCGCCGCAAACACCGTATCCACGTGACCAATGAGCATCACATCGTAGTGATCCGCTTCACGGTTCTTTACCACGGTGCAATTTCCGGTATGCGGACGCAGATCATACTTCTCAACGATCCACCCCAAATCAGCAAAGCGGTCGGCGAAAAAATCGCCCACCGCCGTAATGCCGTCCGGGTTGCACTGACCGCTGTCTATGTTGACCAAAAGCTCCAATTCCCAAAGGAACCGTTCAACATCAACCTTCATAGCAATCCCCTTAAATCGTAATGTCGCTTACAGTTTGATAAAGTTGTTGCTGCGCGTAGTGGTTGCCGGCGGCGCCGGATCCAGAGCACGGTCAGCAATACCCAAAATGTCCTCCGGACGAATCCACGGACGGTTCTGGATCGCACTGGTCTCCTCATGAGTAAGATAGCCCTTGTAAGCCGTTAGGCAACGGCGAATAAAGCCGTCACGCACGCACGCCTCTTCCAAGCCGTTGTTCATGATGTTCAGCAGCATAGGCAACGTCTCTGCCGCCAGAGCCACCGAGGTGGAATGTGCCACCGCACCGGGAATGTTGCTGACGCAGTAGTGCACAACACCGTTGACAACATAGCGCGGATCGTCGTGATGCGTCTCGTGGCTGGACTCGATCGCACCGGGATCGTCGTTGGAGATGTCAACCAACACGCTGCCGGGCTCCATCAGCTTCAGCATTTCCTTATCGATGAGAAAATCCTTGCGCTGCTTGGGCCACTTCACAGCGTTGATAACCATATCGGTCTGCGGCAGCAGAGAAGCGATTGCTTCCTTGGTGCAGAACATGGTATTGATCTTCTGGTGATAACGGTCACTCAGCATGCGCAGAACACCTGCGTTGATATCCATAACAGTCACGTTGGCACCAAGAGCCTGCAATACAGACAACGCACCCTGACCGACGACACCACCGCCCAGAATCAGCACGTTCATACCGGGAGCACCCGCAAACCCGCCAACGAACTTGCCTTTGCCGCCGTTGATGGTGAGCATCGACTCCAAGCCAAACAACGCGCCCTGCTTACCGGCAGCCTCACAGTTGGGAGAGCCGTAACGGTGGCTGTCTTCAGCCGTCAAAGCAATACAACCGCTCTTGAGAATCGCTTCCACTTCCTCCGGGTGACCGGCGGGATGGATGCAGCAATATACCAACTGATCCTTACGAAGCAGATCGTATTCGCAGGGGAACAGTTCCTTCACCTTTGCGAGAAAGTCGCAGCGCTCGTACATTTCCTCCATCGTATCCACGATCTCAGCGCCTGCTGCTTCATATTTCTCATTAGAGAAACCGGAGCCGACACCGCAATCGCGCTGTGCCAACACGGTGTGACCCGCCGCAACGATCGAAGCGACCTCGATCGGAGTACAGATCACGCGATTTTCTCCTTCTTTGATATCCTTTAAAACGCCAAATACCATTTCGATTTCCTCCACCCTTATATAAAATGGGAATGCCTATTTAATCCACCCCATATTATAGGTGTTTTTGCCTGAAAAAACAAGCAAAAAACGCACCTCTTTGTGCCATATTTTGACTTTTTAAGAAATTCCGTGCAAAATAGTGCCCCCGCCGACAACAACATCTCCTTGATAGAGTACCACTGCCTGTCCCGGTGTGACCGCACGCTGCGGCTCATCAAAGTTCACACAGAATCTGTTTTCACCGCACGGCTCGACCATGGCGGCACATTCGCGTTGCTGATAGCGCGTACGTGCCGTGACCCGCATCGGGGCGGTCAGTGACTCAACAGCGATCCAGTTCGCATCCTCCGCAATAAGTGCCCGCGAAAACAGCGACTCACTCTTTCCGAGAACGACCGTATTGGTCACCGCATCCTTGGAGATAACAAAACGAGGCTCACCAAATGCGATTCCTAAACCTTTTCGCTGGCCGATGGTATATGCCGCAACACCGCGATGCTTGCCGAGAATGTGGCCGTCCTCGTCCACAAAGTTTCCCGGAGCACCTGTCACACCCATACCTTTTTCCAAAAACGACAGATAATCACCATCCGGCACAAAACAAATATCCTGACTATCGGGACGGTTTGCTGTTACCAAGCCCCGTTCCTCTGCCAGCTTTCGGAGCTCCGGCTTGCTGTAGTCGCCGAGCGGAAACAGAATATGTGCAAGCTGATGCTGTGTGAGCATATACAACACATAGCTTTGATCGCGCGCCGGATCCGCCCCTTTCTTCAGCAGCCAGCGTCCACGGGTCTCGTCCCACTCGGAGCGGACGTAGTGACCGCTGGCGATCGCAGCATAGCCCTCCTCCAATGCCTGGTCCAGCATCCGGCCGAATTTGATGCAACGGTTGCAGGTAATACACGGATTCGGTGTGCCGCCGCTTTGGTACACATTGGAAAAGGATTGCACCACGGTATCACGGAACAAGCGGCTGTAATCCCATACGGTGTGAGGAATGGCCAAACGTTGTGCCACCGCAGCAGCATCACGCTCCGCCTCCAGCGATTTTTCTGTGATCCGTTCCGGATCGGCACACAGTCGCAGCGTCACGCCTTCCACTTGAAATCCCTGCTCCTTGAGAAGCAGTGCTGCAACCGAGCTGTCCACACCGCCGCTCATACCGACCAAAACACGCTGTGGCATCCCACACACCTCCTTACGATTGCATTATACCATTCGCCGTCATAAATCGCAATATGAAAAATCCCCCGAAAATCCGGGGGATTTCGCTTATTGAAGGGCCTTCATTTGTTGGATCTGCTCAAAAATATGCTTTGCTGATTCCGGAGGCGCTGTATCAGCATCAATCGCTCGATAAGCCGTCTCCACCTGCTCCACGGTGATACCGGCGGAAATATATTCTTCCGCCGTATGCTCAGCCAACCATTTGGGCGTGAAAAAACTGTCTTCAACCGCAATCGTCACATTCGTGACAAAGCAGGGGAACAGTTCTTTTTCGGTCTGCGTATACAGCATCTCGATCTCCTGAGGTGTCAGGCAACTTTCATCGAGAACCTCCTGCGGATACCCCCACTCGTCGCGATACAAGTTGATCTGCTCAGCACACAGCCTTTCCACCGTTTCACGAGGGATATTCAGTTCACGAATCATATTATAAACCGTGTATTCATGTTTAGAACGGGTTCCGCCCTCGTTGGCGTGCTCAAACTGACGTATCCACGCATAAAGTTCCTCATTCGGGACGGCATCTTCGCTTTGAAATGCCCCATCAG
The DNA here is from genome assembly GCA_017936615.1 of Clostridia bacterium. GTDB lineage: Bacteria > Bacillota > Clostridia > Oscillospirales > Acutalibacteraceae > RGIG3009. The sequence continues at coordinate 5,778 of JAGBFF010000012.1, forward strand.
GATAGAACTTATCTTTAAAAGGGCGATCGTAATACAAATAATCCGCGCCACCGATGCCGATCGAATTGGTTGTTTGAGTTGTGCCGGAAGAAGTGCTTCCGATGTTAGAACTCGACGTAGATGGCGATACCTGAATACGCGGTGCTTCAGGTAACAGGCACAATCCTCCAACGGCCAACAACACCGCGCCGAGAGAAACCACCGAAACGAGGATTCCGGCCTGCCGCCTTCGAATACGCTTTTCTACATGTTGCTCATGCTTTTTCATGATTAATTCATAAAACTCTTTTTCATTTTTCACTGCGCTCCGCCTCCTTAACCGAATTTCGAAGTTGCAGTCGTGCACGATAGCACAAATTACGGATTTGTGTGGGGCTTTTCTTCAGCACAGCGGCGGCTTCCTCATAGGACAGCCCCTCCTCTGCCGTCAGTAATAGAGCCATACGATAATCCTCTTTTAACGCCTTCAAAGCCGCCCGCATCTCTTCACGCCGTTCCGTTGCCATCACAGCATCCTCTGCGCTGCCTGTAGGGTGCGGAAGCTGTTCCGCCTCCTCCAGCGGGACGAGTCTCCTGTGACGGCGAATGTGGTCGATCGCTTTGTTCCGTGCGATCGCATACAGCCAGGAGTGGAAGCAGCCTTCCCCACGATAGCGTTTCTTTTCCAGAACAACGACAAACACATCGGCCGCTACGTCCTCCGCTTCATCTTCGTCCGGCAGGAATCGGCAAAGAAAGCGAATGATGGATTCCCGGTACATCCTTACCAATTCTTCAAACGCCCGCTGATCACCCGCCAAAAACTCTCTGTATAGTTTATCCGACATTGTATCGCTCACCGCCTTTCACTTATATATCGTTTCAACAACAAAAAACTCTCATTACAACGCAAAAGATCCTGAACGCTTTTAGCGTTCAGGATCTTGGAGCTACCGATCCGATTCGAACGGACGACCTGCTCATTACGAGTGAGCTGCTCTACCTGCTGAGCCACGGTAGCATAAACAGCCTCTGTATTATAGCAAAGTTCCTCGTCGCCGTCAAGAGGTATTTTTCGGATAAACGGATTTTTTCTTGCAAAATTTGTCGAATTATGGTTTACTTAATATGTACCAATGTCACAGATAGGAAGTTTGCTATGTTTAACGAAAATAAGCAGCGTTCACTTGCTTTGCGATTGCGGGCTATGCGTGCTATTTGCTCACTGACACAGGACACACTGTCTCTTGCCGCCGGCTTGGATCGTTCTACCCTCTCGTATTACGAATCCGGTCATATGTATCCCTCATTATCAAAACTGTGCCTGCTGGCATCACTGTTCGGCATCTCCTTGGACGAACTGCTAGGCGAAGGTCATCTTCCCGATCCGCTTCTTAAGGATGATAACGGCGAAAGCGACCCGGAGGAAGCGTTGGATTTTCAAGAGGAGGATGAAGACCGTTTCAAGCTACCCGAGGCTCTTCCCCTTCTCAAAACCGAAGAGCAACTGCTGGTTCTGTATTATCGACAGCTGATGGACAAGGACAAGCACGAATTTTTAAGCAAAATATCCGAAGCCGCCGAGGAGATGCAACGGCTGTTGATCGACCCGAATGATGAAGACATCATTCTCGTCGAGGATTTGGAATTGCCCGATGAAACAAATTCCTCTATCATGCGATTCGAAGAATAAGCACAGCCCGAGAGCTTTTGACTCTCGGGCTGTTTCTCATCGATCGGAGACATCCGTTACCGTCAGGACGGTATTCTGCACGCGAAACTGCACGGTATGGGACGCGAAATCCATGGCATAGATCCGTTCCGGGTCATGCTGATACGCGGGACGGGGATCCTGACGCAGAACGGCAATCAGGCTCTCCCGTTTATCGGGCTCGATGCGCGACAACAGGTCATCGGGGAACTGCACCGACAGCGCATAGTCGACGAACGCATCCGCAAAGCCACCCACCGCATCGGGATGAGAATCGGTGTACGCCAGATACGGCTTGATATCAAAGATCGGTGTAC
>JAGBFF010000013.1 GCA_017936615.1 Clostridia bacterium
CGTTCGTCCTGAGCCAGGATCAAACTCTCTAAACTATTGTATGTGAACCGACCTCGCGGTCGGGTCCCATCAACCTTTAGAGCGTCTTAGCTCTTTCAATCACGCTTGCGCGTTCTCTCTGTTCGCGATCTTCTCGATCGCCCGGATTTCTTCTTCCGTGTAAATTAACGGGTAGTTAATTTCGTTCTTTGCATTGTTTAATTTTCAAGGTCCCTCGCTGTCCCCTTTTAGGGGGCAGTGTTATTAGGATAACACCGAGAAGCGCTTTTGTCAACACTTTTTTTGCATTTTTTCAAAAAAATTATCGACGAAGCAACCGCCTGGCGCTTTCCACCATTCCTTGACCGCACAACAGCAGCACCACACCGAACAACAGTACTTCCCACAACAGCCAGAGCGGTACTTCCAAAAGCAAGATTACCGTTTGCGCCATCAGGATCACCGTGCAGGCAATCAAACGAAAATAGTTCCACCGAATGCGGATATACCGACGGGTATCCCACAAGCGCACAGCAAAAACAAGCAAGTAACAAACGAGTGTTGCTGCTGCAGCACCGTTCACTCCGAACATCGGGATCCACCACAAATTCAAAGCCACATTCACCACAGCACTGAGCGCCGCCGTCATAAGCGAACGAACGCTCTTTTTCTCCACCATATATATACTACCGAGGAAATTCACCATACAGGTAAACGCCATCGCCACCACAAGCAGCGGGATATATCGCCACGCCTCATAATACCCCTCGGCGAACAAAACGTGAGGCACAAATCGCGTGCACAAAATCACACCCGACGCCATCACGAACAGCAGCGAGCTGTAGGTGGACATAACCTTGGTGTAAAAGCGGTCACGCCCCTCTTCCTCGGTAAATGCGGAGATCTGCCATGCATCCATAAAAATGCCGGACACCAGCATAATCAACGATGGTATTTTGTAGGCAGCCGCGTACAAGCCGTTTGCACCTTCACCCAAAATCCCCGCTACAATATAACGGTCGGACACATTCGTGATCCACCACAGGATCGTATTCGGGATCAGTGGGATGGAATACTTGAGCATAGCGCGGGACTGACCAAAGTTGATGTCACGGAAACGAATATACCGATGCAGTCTTGCCACGGCAAACAGGAAAATCACCGACAGGGCATCGGAACAAATAATGGAGAAGATGTAACCGAATACACCGCCAAACGCCGTATCCCGTAGCACCACAAGGAACAATATATTGAAGCCGATGGTAGTTGCCGTGCTGAGAATACCGTCGATCGCAAACAGTTTCACTCGACTTTGTGCACGTACGAACTGTGCGCAAAGCGAGCGGAGCGACGACATAAACACGAAGAGGCACAACAACCAGACGTGCTCCGTCAGCAGGTCGATCATCCCGAGCAACGGACTGATGAGCAGTAAAAGCGCCATGCCGCCAAGCAGTGATAGCACACCGGTGGTAAATACGTCCTGCTTGCGGACGCCCTTTTCCAAACCGAAGCGCACGACCGCATTGGTAATACCCAAAGTAACCAGCGGCAGCAACAGGTTACCGCTTTGCTGGATCAGATCGGTGACACCGTATTGTCCCGTGCTAAGGACCTCAGTATACAGACGTGTGAGAAAGAAGGAAAGCAATTTAGAACTGAACGTACCAATGGCAAAGATCAGCGTATTGGATGCCAGGCGCTTATACTTGTCCATAAACTTTCCTCCTCTTATTTACATTATACCTTAATAAGAATACAAAGAAAACCCCGCTGTGTCAAGTGGGGATGTCTTGATTTTTTTGCATACCTGTGCTATGCTGTTACAATCCCGCAAAGAAACGAGTGGTTTTATGTCAAAAAATCTACGTGCCTCCGTGTGTGCTCTGCTTGCTGCCTTTTTCTGGGGTTCCACCTTTGTGGCACAGGATATGGCATCGGAGACGGTCGGCCCGTTCACCTACACGGCCAGCCGCTCTTGGGTCGGCGCGTTGCTGCTGCTTCTGCTCTCGTTGCTGTTTCGCAAAAAAGCGACAATCCCCGCCGAGCAGCAGCCCCGGTATCGGCGCGATCTGCTGCTCGGCGGTCTCGCCTGCGGTGCGGCTATGACGATCGCCGCCAACCTGCAGCAAGCCGGCATCGGAAATACCGATCCCGGGAAAGCCGGCTTCATCACCTCATTATATGTGGTGCTGGTCCCTATCTTCGGTCTTTTTTGCCACCGTCGTGCCAGCATTGTCGTTTGGTTCAGTACCGCCGTCGCGTTGGCCGGCTTATACATGTTATGCGTCACCGAAGCTTTGACTATCCAATCCAGTGATCTGCTTATTTTGCTGTGCGCGGTGTTCTTCGCAGTACAGATCCTGCTCATTGATCGTCTCCCCCATATTCACGGAATGCACCTGTGCTGCGTACAACTGTTCGTCGTCGCCGCCGTCAGCACGGTGCTGGCTTTGGTTTTTGAAAAACCCACGATGGAGCTTATCCTCGATGCTTGGGGTCCCATTCTTTACAGCGCCGTCTTCTCCAGCGCGCTGGCGTACACACTGCAGATCGTGGCACAAAAGGACTCCAACCCTACCGTGATCACATTGCTTCTCTGTCTGGAATCGGTGTTCGCCGTACTGTGCGATCTTGTTATTCTCAGCAACGTTCCCACGTTGCGCGAGACGATCGGCTGCATCCTGATGTTTGTCGCCGTGATCCTCGCTAATCTTCCTGTTCCCCATAAGAAACACAGCGGCTGATCGGCCGCTTTTTTCTTTTTGAAAAAATTTTTAAGTTTTTTTAATTTTTCACTTTACTTTGCTAATGTGGTAGTGTATAATGACAATAATCTAATTTTTCTGTATAACAGAGGAGGATATTATTATGAAACGTTTTCTCGCATTGTTGCTGGTCTGTGTACTGGCACTCACCTGCTTTGTCGGGTGCAAAAAGGAAGAAGAAACCATCGTCGTCGGCTACACCATTTACGCACCGATGAACTACCTCGATGACAACGGCGAGTTGATCGGCTTTGACACCGACCTTGCCAAAGCTGTCTTCGAGAACCTCGGCTACAAGGTGATCTTCCAGGAGATCGACTGGGGTCAGAAGTATACCGATTTGAACGCCGATACCATCGATTGCATCTGGAACGGCTTTACCTGCAACGTTAAAGACGATGAGGACGGTGTCGAGCGTTCCAAGAAGGTCGATTTCTCCTATAACTATATGGAGAACCGTCAGGTGATCGTTGTGAAGAAATCCTCCGGCATCACCGATGCCGCCGGCCTGAACGGCAAAATGGGCGTTGCGGAAAGCGGCTCCGCCGGTGAGACCTATGCCAAGAGCTTTGAGGGCGTCAACTTCAAAGGCTTCCTGAAGCAGACCGAGTGCCTGACCGAAGTAAAAGCCTCTACCGCCGATTTTGCCGTAGTTGATGCACAGCTCGCAAAGAGCTATGTCGGCAAGGGCGACTATGCCGATCTGAAGATTGTGGACTCTCTGTCCAGCGATGTCGAGTACTACGCCATCGGCTTTAAAAAGGGAAGCGAACTGACCGCCAAGGTCAACGAGCAACTTGAAAAGCTCGCCGAGGATGGCACCATCGCCGACCTTGCTAAAAAGTACGGCGTGGAGACTACGGTCATCACCGATTTCTCCGATCAGAAAAAGTAAAAGCCACTGGAGAGTAGTGTATGTCTTTTTGGGAAGTAACTCAATTCCTGCTTGACGGCTTTACGATATCGTTATTGATCTTTGCGGTGACACTGCTTTGCGGTGCACCGCTTGGTCTTCCTATCGCCTTTTGTTCCATGAGTAAATGGAAGCCGCTCAAAGCAGTATCAAAAATCGTGGTGTGGATCGTTCGTGGCGTTCCGCTGATGCTCCAGATCTTCATCATCTACTACGTGCCCGGTTTGTTGTTCGATACCCCGATCTTTAGCAGCGTTGACCGGTATATGTTCATCAACTATGGCATTGCCGATGCCGGGCGCATGGTGGCTGTTATGATTGCGTTCATTATCAACTATGCTTGTTATTTTTCGGAGATCTACCGCGGTGGTATCGAAAGCATCCCCCGCGGGCAGTACGAAGCAGGCTATGTGTTGGGACTGACCAAATCGCAGGTGTTCCGTAAGATCGTCCTCAAACAGGTGATCAAGCGGATCGTGCCGCCGATGTCCAACGAGATCATCACCCTCATCAAGGACACCGCGCTTGCCAACTGCATCATGGTCTGTGAGATCATCAAAAACGCCAAAGAGCTTGCCGCAACCAAGGCGATGATCTGGCCGCTGTTCTACACCGGCGTGTTCTATCTGCTGTTTGTCGGCATCCTGACGATCGTACTCGGCAGGGTCGAAAAGAAGCTTAATTATTTCAGGAGTTAAGTCATGGCAGTATTGGAAGTTAAGAATATAAAGAAGAACTTCGGCAAGACCGTCGTTCTCAAAGGCATCAGCTTTTCACTCGACAAGGGTGATGTGCTGTCGATCATCGGTTCTTCCGGCAGTGGAAAGACCACCCTGTTTCGCTGTCTGAACTTTCTGGAAACGGCAGACTGCGGAACTATCAGCGTCGCAGACAAGGTGATCTTCGACGGTGACAGCAGCGCCAACCTCACCGACGAGCAGATCCGCGAGAATCGTTTGCACTTCGGCTTGGTGTTCCAAAACTTCAACCTATTCCCCCAGTACACAGCGTTGGAAAATGTCTGCTTGGCGCCGCGCCTGCAGGCACGCGAACGACCGGATTACAAGGCAAACCACAGGGCCATCCTCGCTGAAATCGAGGCGCACGGACGGGAACTGTTGGATCAGGTCGGTCTGTCAGCCAAATACGACTCCTATCCCTGCCAGTTGTCCGGCGGTCAGCAACAACGTGTTGCCATTGCCCGTGCTCTGGCACTCGACCCCGAGATCCTGTTCTTTGACGAACCGACCTCGGCGCTCGACCCCGAACTGACCGGTGAGATTCTGCGTGTTATCCGTCAGTTAGCGGAGAAAAAGATGACCATGGTTATTGTCACGCACGAGATGCAGTTCGCCCGCGAGGTTTCCGACCGTGTCATCTTCATGGATGACGGTCTGATCGTGGAGCAGGGTACACCTGAAGAGGTGCTGGTAAACCCTCAAAACGAACGAACCAAAGCCTTTTTGGCACGCGTTGCCACCCCGTAAAACAGCAACCGCCTCCGATTTCCTCGGAGGCGGTTTTTTGCCGGTTTATACGTTTTTCTTATCGCGGAAATCCATGTAGTAGTTCCAGTCAACCGGCGTAATGCCGTGCGGGCCGGTCTTGACATGGTAGCCGATGTTACCCTCCTGATAAGGCGTGTCGATCTTGACCTCGTCCTCGTTCGGCAGCACAACGCCGGTCATGCCGTAGATCTTCTCGTACACCTCACTCGCCAGTCGGCAGCCCAATCGCTCATGCTCGGGATCTGCCCAACTATCCAGCGAACTGCTTGCCACGTAGACCGGACGAGGCGCCATAGCGGCGATCAGCATATGTTGATCGACCGGCAATGCTTCCTCGTTATCCTTGTACTGCGTGAAGTTTTCACAGAACCAATCGGTAACAAGAATATCCTTGATATGTTCACCCTGCTTGCCGCGAAGCACCGCCGCGCCCATACAACCGGAGTTGTTAGAAAACGCCGTTGAGAAACGCTGGTCCATTGCAGCCGCCCACAACGCCGTCTTGCCTCCGCGAGAATGGCCGATGGTTGCCACACGCTTGCTGTCGATGGTGGGATCGGTCTCGATATAGTCCATCACACGGGACATCGCCCACGACCACGCCGCGATAGACGCCCAATCGTTACCTTTGCGATCGGAGAGCTTGGGACCAAGCTGGCCGAAAACACCGCAATCGTGGTTGCCTTGCGCTTCCAGATCGGGATAGATCTCGCTATTGTAGGTAACAAACACGGCATATCCACGGCCGGTAATATCCAAAATCGGTACATACGGCGTGTTTAGATCACTGACAATACAGGAGGCCTCCATCTGAAAATCGTGCATATTGTACACGAATGCCGGTACCGGCTTATCCGAGTACGGAATGAACGCGTTGATACGGAAAGCGTAGCCGGGGAATTTCGCCCACAGCTGCTTATACATCAAGCGATGGCCTTTATAGTTCTGGCGCTGATAACCCAGCGAAAAATTCAAGCCCGCCGGTGCCTCGCAAGGACGACGTCCGTAAACGTGATCCTGAAACAGATCCATGATCTCACCGCGGCGATTCCCTTCCCACTCCTCTTTCGTGGTTACCGCTTTGCCGTCCAGTGCTTTTAAAATCTCGGGACACTCTGCCATGATAGTCTCCTTCCCGCCGAGGCACTCCTCGTCTGCCGTTTCTCGGTAACGGCACACCGATTTTGTCCCTATTATAGCCGTTACGTATCACGATGTCAAGTTGTTTTCTCACAAAACTCTTGCTTTTTTGGGGCAGTGTGCTATACTTGTTTCCGTTATGCCTAGACAGGAGGTCATATCGTGAAAATCAAAAGTTCTCTCCCCTATCTGATGGCTGTCTGCAAATCGATCATATACGGTTCTTCCATTCTGTTTACCGGCACTTTGTTGAAAAGCACCGCCGTTATGGACGTTCTCGCGCTGCGCTTCCTCATCTCAGCAGTTGCTTTCTTGGCGTTGGCGCTTACCGGTGTCATCCATATCAATTTCCGCGGAAAGTCGTTGAAGATCCTGGCTGCTACGGCAATCTTTGAGCCCGTCTTCTACTTCTTGTTTGAGACGATCGGCATCGGTCAAACGACCACCTCGCTTGCCGGCATTATGTCGGCCCTCATCCCAGTGGTCATCATCTTGTGTGAAACGATTTTCTTGCACGAGCGTACCACGCTGACGCAGAAATTGTTGATGCTGGTAAGCATCACCGGCGTTATATTGGTCACCGTACTTACTGGGAATGACAGCGGTCAATCCAATAGCGTGTGGGGCATTGCTTTTCTGGCATTGGCGTACATATCCGGCGCCCTGTTTATGATCTGCTCTCGCAAATCCACGAGTCGATTCTCCGCGGTGGAGATCACCTTCTTCACCACTATGGTCGGTGCCGTGGTGTTCAACGGCATTAATGTTGCACGACACCTTTCCGCCGGCACCATCACCTCATATTTCGCTCCGCTGTTTAGCTGGGAAAACCTTCTTGGCTTCCTGTTCCTTAGCATCCTCTCCTCTGTTTTTGCGACCCTGATGAACAACTATGCTCTTTCTCGTATTCAAGCGTCCTCTGTCTCCGCTCTCGGCGGGTTCAGCACCATCACCTCGATCATCCTCGGCGTACTGGTGAACAAGGAGATCCTCCACTGGTATCACTATGTCGGTATGGTAATGATACTCATCGGCGCCATCGGTGTCAATTACATCACACAGCGCCGTTTGGAAAAACAACGCACCACATAAAAACGAGGCAAACCACTGGTTTGCCTCGTTTCTTTTTACGCTATTACGCCGAGCGCGTATCCCCCCAAAAGAACAGTGCCACGGTACCGGGACCGGTGTGACTACCAATAGTGGTACCAATATCGTTGATCTCCACCTTACCCTTGAGGTGCGGGAAGTTCGCTTCAACAAGATCGGCAACAGCACGCGCATCTTCGTAGCAAGCGGAATGCGACATATAGCATTTCCCGTCATAGGAGGTGCCTTTGGCGGCGTGCTCGACCATACGGTCATAAATCGCATGAATAACCTGCTTCTTACCGCGGATCTTGCTGCGCGGCACAAGCTGACCTTTATCGTTAACATTCAGCAACGGGCAAATGCTCAGCAAACCGCCGAACCAACCGGCCGCCTTCGAAATACGCCCACCTTTGACAAAAAAGGTCAGGTCGGTAGAAAAGAACCAGTGATGCAGGTTGTTTTTATTTTCCTCTGCCCAGTCGCGGACTTCCTCGATCGACTTACCCTCGTCGCGCAGATCGGCCAGCTTATCCATAAACAACCCGAAGCCCGAAGACGCTGCCAACGAATCCACCACGTAAATCTTACGGTCGGGATACCGCTCTGCCGCGATTGCCGCCGCGTTGCGCGCGGAGTTGACAGATCCGGAAATACCGGAGGATAGTGCCAGATGTAAGATATCCTTGCCGTCAGCGAGCAAAGCACTGAAATAGTCGAGATACTCGGAAATATTCACCTGCGATGTGCTGGTCTCGGCCCCCTCCGCCATCATACGGTAAAAATCCGGAAACGCGATGCTCTTCCCCAGATCGTCGGCATACTCCTTGCCGTCCAACGAATAGTGGAAACAGATGTAGTGGATGTCGCGTTCCTCAAAGTGTGCCTTCTTGAGGTCGGCAGTCGAACAACAACTCAAAACATACGAACTCATGCAGAAAATCCTCCGATCACACCGCCACACGGCGGTTTTTGTTACCCATACAGTATACCACACTCACCCTTCAAAAGCACTCTCCTTCACGTCTATTATTCCTCTACAAAAACAAACGCCGCAGTAGAAGCGAGAAAATTCACTCTACTACGGCGAGAATTTGCGAAAAGCAAGGCTATTTTTTAGTTTTTTTGTAAAAATCAGAGCGTTTGCAGCGTACCGTCGATCAAGCGACACACGCGGTCGCTACCGGCAACGGTGGTATCCTTGTGTGAGATCAGCAGCACCGCTTTGTCCCGCAACCCACGCAGGTTGCCGAGCAGCTGCTCCTCAGTCTGCGGGTCAAGGGCCGATGTGCACTCATCCAACAGCAGCAACGGTGCATCGTGAAGCAATGCCCGCGCAATCCCAATGCGCTGTGCCTGACCCTCGGAAACACCAAAGCCGTTTTCACCGATAGCAGTATCCAGACCCTCGGGGAGCGACGCAACGAACTCCTCCAGGCAGGCCCGACGGATGACCTCAGTCAGCGACTTCTCATCCACTTCGCGGAAAAAGGCAATGTTCTGCCGCAGCGTTCCGGAGATCAGCGTGTTGCCCTGCGGCACATAAGCCATCAAGCGGCGGCTCGCCGCACTGACCGGCAGCGACGTATCACCATCCAGCACAATCGACCCTTTGGAACAGGGGTGGATCGCCAAGATCAGCTTCATCAACGTGCTTTTTCCGATGCCGGATGCACCGACCAACGCCACGCATTCACCACGCGCAACGGTGAGATTTACACCGCTCAGTACGGGAGTCGCCTCATCGTATGCAAAACTGACATCAGACAAAACCAGACGGCGGAAGCCATCCGCCAATGCCCGACGATCAGCCGGTAGCGACAGCTCCTCCTCCGGCATTACTTCATCCACCTGCTGCAACCGCTCGGCAGACGCCATAACGGCGTAATACTGTGACAGCAAGCCGGAAGCGTTGCGGATCGGAGCCTGCAACTGCTCAAACACCTGAATCAACGCCGCCAGCGTGCCGACCGTGACCGTACCCACAGCCAAGCCGAATACGCACCACAGCAGCATAGCATAATACGCCGCCGTCATCACAGCATAGATCGCTGTGCTTCCCAGCACCTGCACCAGATTACGACGCAGTTTCCAGCGAAAATGCTCCATCTGACACGCGTCCAGTTCCTGTTCCACTGCCGCTTCGGCCGCAAAAGCTTTGACGGAGAGTAGATGCGAAAAGGCCTCCTGCATGAACGAACGGGTCTTACCGTACGCTTCCTGACAGCGTTTATGCAGCCGTTTCAAATGCACGCCATATATGCGACTGCCAACGATCGCTATCACACCGATACCGATCAGCACCAGTGACAGATCGGGTGCCAACACGACCAGAAGAATAATACCGCCCGCCAAGCGTGCGATAAGCGAAACTGCCGTGGGAATCAACCCTGTCACGCCTTGCGAGACTACCGTAATATCACTGGTCAGACGCGTGATAAGCTCGCCCGAATGATACTCGTGCACAGCAGCATAGTCGGCGTGCAGCAAGGAGGAAAACACCTGCTCGCGCAAACGCATTTCCAATTTGCCCGCCGCATACACTTTAAGGCGGCTGGTGACGATATGCAACACGACTTGTCCGATGACCACGCCAACTACCGTCAGCGCCGGTACATACAGCGACGGTTGCCGCAGTGCGTCCCAAGCGGTATCGATATTGCCGCTTTGCAGCAATGTCTGCGCCGCCTCCAGCAAATCCTTCGACAACAGCGCCAACCACAAATAGGCTACTGCCGTGACAGCGCTGAGAACAGACAGCAGCAACACACCCGGCAACTGTCGCCGCGTGTGCTTCAAAAGCCAAGCTCCTGCTGTCTTGTTATACTTCACGTGATTTCCTCCTCCGCAATCGGGACGCTACCCGAAACAGATAGGGGCGCACCGGACGCAGCAG
>JAGBFF010000014.1 GCA_017936615.1 Clostridia bacterium
GATACGGTTGCCGAGGATAAATTACAGGTCCTCAAAGAGGCGGGGGTATCCCGCATCAGTATCAATCCGCAAACATTAAATGACGCGGTACTGTCACATATCGGGCGCAAGCACACGGTCGATCAGTTTTATCAGGCGTTTGATATGGCACGTCGCTGCGGTCATAGCAATATCAATACCGATCTGAACGCCGGTCTGCCGACTGATACCTACGACAGCTTCTGCGGTACTTTGGATGGGATCCTGTCGCTGTCACCCGAAAGCGTGACGGTACATACGCTGTCTATGAAACGCGCGGCAAACCTGACCCTGCAAAAGCGGGCGAATTATCGCGCCGCGGACGAGGCGGCGCGTATGGTGGCACATACGGCACAACTCTTGCCGGCACATGGGTATCGCTCGTATTATTTGTACCGCCAAAGCCGCACCGTTGGTAATCAGGAAAATGTCGGTTGGGCAAAGCCCGGCAGTGAGGGTCTGTACAACGTGTACATCATGGATGAGACTCATACGATATTGGGATGCGGCGCCGGCGCAGTCTCCAAGCTCAAACAGCCGGGGACGGATTATCTTGAGCGTGTCTTTAATTACAAATTTCCGTATGAATATAACGCCGATTTGCAGGAGATGTTGAAACGTAAGGATGCCGTTCGCACTTTTTATGAGAGGATGAGAGGATAATCCCGACTCCCAAAGCGTTGCTCAAAGGGTTCTTCAGTTGAAAAGAGTTGTATTTTTCAGAAAAATTTTTTATAATACTATCAGAATGGGAAAAGGAGAGACAACTATGGCAGCATTTGAAGATGTTTTGTCCTGCGCAAAATCGGTTGCGCAAACCGCCGGCAGAAAGACAGAGGAGTTCGTGGAGTTGACAAAGCTCCGTGTGAAGATCGCAGATCTGCGTCGCGAGATCGCAGCGCTGTATGAGGGGCTGGGACGTTTGGTGTATGACAGCCGCACTGCCAATGAACCGGTCGATGATATGATCGATGCGTGCGTCGAACAGCTCAGCGAGCTGCAGGCACAGCTTACCAAGTTAGAGGACCGCGTGATGGAAAGCAAAAATGTGATCCGTTGCGATTGCGGCACGCTGAATGTGAATAGCGCGGTATTTTGCAACCAGTGTGGGAAAAGGCTCGACTAATGTATACCGAACGTGAGCAGGCACAGCAGGCAGCTGCCTATATTAAGCAGCGTGTCGGTTCTGCCGGTGTTTCGATGCCTGATACGGCCATCGTCCTCGGCTCCGGCCTCGGCTTTTTAACCGACCGCATGGAGCTAGGCGTCCGTATCCCATATGAAGAGATCTCCGGATTCCCGATATCCACCGTGGAGTCGCACGCAGGGGAGCTGTGCATCGGTGAGTTGGCGGGTAAAGCGGTGTTTGCTTTTTCCGGGCGCTTTCACTATTATGAGGGTTATGACTTCCGCACGGTGACGTTTTATGTGCGTGTGCTGCACTGCCTCGGTGTCCGCACTTTGATCCTAACGAATGCCGCAGGTGGTATGAATCCCGATTTCAAGCCGGGCGATTTAATGCTTATCAGCGACCATATCAAGCTGTGTGCTGATTCTCCGGAGCGCGGTACTGCGGATCCGTTTTTCGGCCCTCGTTTTTTCGATATGACGGAAACGTATACACCGCGGTTGCGTCAGCTTGTGAAAGAAACGGCGTCGACGCTATCGCTGCCGATCCATGAAGGTGTGTATTGTTTTATGGGCGGACCGCAGTTTGAAACTCCGGCGGAAATCCGTGCGTTGCGTCTGCTCGGCGGTGATGCTGTTGGTATGTCTACCGTCCCGGAAGCGATCGTTGCTGCACGGTGTGGTATGCAAATCTTGGGAATTTCCTGTATCACGAATATGGCTGCCGGTATGATCGCCGGTACGCATATCAGCGACGAAGAGGTTACCGAGGTGGCGGGGAATGCCTCAGGGCGTTTCAGCGCTTTGGTCTGCGCTGTGTTGGAAAGGATGGGGAATAGAAGTGCTGTTTGAAAATGTCGGCGTTTTGAAAGCGGACGGCACCTATCTTCCGGCACAGTATGTCGGTATCCGCGATTCCCATATCGTTTGGTTGTCGGATACACCACCCGTTGAGGATTTTGGTGAGCGTATAGACGGCAAAGACCGTCTGTTGATACCCGGCTTGTACAATGCACATACTCATGTGGCGATGACCTTGATGCGTGGCTACGGCGAGGAGCTTCCACTCCAGTCATGGCTGTTTGACCGTATTTTCCCGTTTGAAGACAAGCTGTTTGCTGAGGCGGTGTATTGGGGTAGCCTTTTGGGAATGGCAGAGATGTTGTCTACAGGCACCGTTTCTTTCACTGATATGTACTACTTTTGCGAGGAGACCGCCAAGGCCGCGCTGGAGTGTGGTATTAAGGCAAACATTGGGCGAGGCGTTTCCTGCTTTGATGAAAGCAAGCGATTTTCTGACTTACCGGCGTACGCGGAGTTGAAAGAGTTGATTCCTACCTATCACGAAAGCGGTGACGGTCGGGTACGCATCGATGTCGCACCCCATGCGGAATATACGACGCGTCCGGATATTCTGCGCGATACCGCTGCCATGGCAGGGGAGTATGGGCTACGGATGCAGATCCATGTGTCCGAAACCAACAAGGAGCATTTGGAGTGTGTCGGCAGACACGGTATGACACCCACGGCGCTATTGGAACAGACGGGGGTGTTGGATCGTCCGTTGACCGTGGCGCACGGCGTTTGGTTGACCGATACGGATATGGAGCGGTTGGCAAAGCACGGTACAACGGTGGCACACTGTGCTAAAAGTAATATGAAATTGGGAAGCGGTATTGCACAGGCCGAAAAGCTGATTCGTAAGGGTGTTCCCGTAGCGATCGGCACCGACTCCGCTGCCAGCAACAATGCGTTGGATATGCTGGATGAAATGCGGATGGCAGGCCTGCTTGCCAAAGGCGTTTCCTGCGATCCTGCGGCATTTCCGGCTGCTACCTTACTGCAATGCGGTACGCGCGGCGGTGCGTTATCACAGGGACGTGAGGACTGTGGTGACGTTGCACTCGGATACCGTGCCGATCTGGTAATGTTGGATATGACCGATATCGGTTTTTGCCCGGCACACGCACCGTTATCTAATCTTTTGTACGGTGCTGGTAGTCGCGCCGTGTGTATGACGGTCGTTGACGGCCACATATTGTATCAGAATGGTGAATTTACCACCTTGGATATTGAGCGGATCCGTCTTGAAACACAGCGGTGCACGGACCAAATCCTTCGTATGTGAACAATTTTTCGGTAAAAATAGTCAAAAATTGTTACCCTAGTTTGGTATTTTTGTCAAAAAATTGATTGTGAATGAACTTTTTTTAAAAAAGCCCTTGAAAAAGCACATCAAGTAGAGTACAATGTACGATAGAGTAGGTACTGCGTTTAGATTCTAAGCGGAGCATTCCGTTGGAATACAAAAATTTTGGAGGTTTTTCTCATGAACAAGGTTGAATTGGTTGCATCTGTTGCAGAAAAGGCTGGTCTGTCCAAGAAAGACGCCGAGAAGGCTGTCGCTGCTGTCCTGGAGTCCGTTGTTGATACCGTCGTTAAGGGCGATAAGGTTCAGCTGGTTGGCTTCGGCACGTTTGAAGTCCGCGCTCGCGGCGCTCGTACCGGCCGCAATCCCCGCACGAAGGAGACCATCACCATCCCGGCTTCCAAGCAGCCCGTTTTCAAGGCTGGCAAGGCGTTCAAAGACGCTGTTGCGAAATAAGTTTGGCAGTCCTGAAGCCGCCCGTTTTTCGGGCGGCTTTTCGCTTGTAAAGGAGTAGATTATGAGACTCGATAAATATTTGAAGGTGTCACGTATTATCAAACGTCGCACCGTGGCAAATGAGGCGTGTGATGCCGGTCGTGTGCTGGTTAACGGCAAGGTCGCTCGTGCGTCGTACGATGTGAAGGTTGGCGATGTGTTGACCATTCAGTTCGGTACGCGAGAGCTGAAAGCCGAGATCCTCACCGTTCAGGAGACCGTTGCCAAAAACGACGCAGCACTGCTATACAAGCTGCTGTAAACGGATTTGTCGTATATTCCGTACTGCTCTTTCATATAGTGTACCAAGTGTACCTAAGGAGGCGATCTCATGAAAGAGCAGCCAAGGACGAGCGAGCGTAGTATGCCGCATTTGGTCAGTCTTAGCGACCGTCGGGCATTATCGGTATCCGGTGTGCAGGATGTGGACAGTTTCGATGAAACCGCCGTAATCATTTATACTGAACTGGGTGAGCTTACGATGCGAGGAACAGCGTTACACATCAATCGCCTCAACATTGAGACAGGCGACCTGACGATGGAGGGTATGATCGAATCACTGACCTATACCGATGTACACAGCCGTTCCGGCGGCTTTTTTGGCAAACTGTTTCGGTAAAGGCTATGGGCTTTACAAACGCGGAACAGCTGTGGGAAGTGTTCCTATCGGGCGGTATGGGGTTTTTGCTCGGCGGATACTATGACGTATTCCGTATCTGGCGAAAAACGGCCCATTCGTCGGCGGTAACGGTTTTTCTTCAGGATTGCTTTTTCTTTGCTTCCTCAGCGGTGGTTGTTTTTTTGTTTTCGTTGGCGATGACGGACGGCGTTGTCCGCCTATATGTACTGATAGGGGTATTGGCCGGTTTTTGGGCGTATCGCCATACCGTTGGTAATGCACTATTGCATATGGTATGCTTGATATTGCGATGGCTGAAAACGGGGAATGCTTGGATACGACGTGTTGTTTCTGTCCCGTTTTTTTACGTAAAAACCATTCTTTGCCGTGCTTGTGGAAAAGTGTGGGAAAAATACCGAAAAATCGCGAAAAAAAGCAAAGAAATTTTGAAAAAAGGCTTGCAACCGATAAGAAAGTTATTGTATAATCGTACTGTATAAATTTGCGGAAAGGAGCGCCGGCTATGCATGTGGTTAAAGGGAAAAAGAAAAGCGTCTTGCTGCGTATTGCATTGCTGGCGCTTGCCGTATATATCGTAGCGTCGTTGGTTCGTCTCCGGGTGGAGCTCAATGCGCGCGAGCAGGTAAAACAGGAAGTGCTGAGCGGCGTACAGGCGAAAAAAGATCAGATCGTTGTCCTCAATGATAAGCTGAGTAATGCAGATAACGATGTTGAGCAAGGTGTGCGCGAAAACGGTATGGCAAAACCGGGCGAGACCATTTTGGTCGAAGTCCCGAGTGAAGATTGATTTTCTAGCAGTAGGGGGAACTCCGCAACATGGTTTTGGAAGTTGGAGCGTGTGTCGAGGGTAAGGTAACCGGCATTACAAAATTTGGTGCTTTTGTCGAACTGGAAGGCGGCAAAACGGGTATGGTACATATTTCGGAAGTAGCGCCGACGTATGTCAAAGAGATTCGTGATCATGTCACCGAGAATCAGCAGGTCAAGGTTAAGATCCTGAGTATCGGTGAGGATGGCAAGATCAGCCTTTCTATCAAAAAAGCGATGGATCCTCCGCCGCGTACCGGTCGCGGTCCCGCTCCTCGCCGTACCTCTCCCGGTCGTCCAGGCGGCTTTGAATGGCAGCCCAGCCGTGCTGCGGAAAATGCCAGTTTTGAAGAAATGATGTCTCGTTTTAAGCAGACCAGCGATGAAAAAATGCTGGATCTGAAGCGCTCGCTGGACGGGAAGCACGGTGGTTTCACCCGCAAGCGTTCCTGATAGCGGCTTTTGAAGCGGAAGGCAGAAACAGGCCGTTGCCCCATGGCAACGGCGTTTTTTATAATATGAGTTGTGATAAAGAGGTTTATATGGAGCAACTGCAGTTTTGTGCGCCGTGCTTGTTCGGCGTGGAGGGCATTCTCGGTGATGAGCTTCGCCGTATGGGTGCGGGGGAGGTAACGCCGCAAAACGGACGCGTGATTTTTTCGGGTGATGCCGCCATGCTGGCACGTGCCAATATCAACAGCCGCTATGCGGAACGCGTTCAGATCGTACTTGGCACATTTCGCGCCACCAGTTTTGAGGAACTTTTTCAGGGTGTGCGAGCGTTGCCGTGGGAGGAGTTCATTGCAGCGCGCGACGCGTTTCCCGTCAAAGGTTGGTCACTGAATTCCGCGTTGCATAGTATACCGGATTGTCAGTCGATCATCAAAAAGGCCATCGTGGAGCGTTTAAAGGCAAAATACGGCATCGGTTGGTTTGAAGAAACGGGTGCAGCCGTGCAGGTGCAGTTCACGATTCTTAAAGATGAGGTAATGCTGCTGATCGATACCAGTGGCGCAGGGTTGCATAAGCGCGGTTACCGTCAGAACGCCGGCGGTGCACCGATGAAGGAAACCTTGGCCGCTGCGATCGTGGATGTCACGAGGGCTCGTTTGGCAGAGCAGGTAGTGGATCCGTGCTGCGGTTCGGGAACACTGCTGATCGAATCGGCTTTGGCCGCACGGCGCATTGCGCCAGGCATTCGTCGTCGCTTTGCAGCGATGCAGTGGGGCTGGCTACCGGAAACGCTTTGGAAGGAAGAGCGCGACCGCGCGATGTCTCAGGCGTTGTTGGACCGTCAGTTTACTGCTAAAGGAAGCGATATTGACCCCGAAGCGGTGCGCCTGACATTGGAAAATGCGGCAAAAGCCGGGGTAGGGGTTCAGGTGCGCGCGGTGCAGCGCGATCTGTGCGAATTTCGACCGGAAGGCGATAGCGGTGTGGTACTGTGCAACCCGCCGTATGGTGAGCGTCTGTTGGATGTGGAAGCTGCGCGTTCTCTGTACCGTACGATGGGTAAGGTGTTTGTTCCCAAGCAGGGTTGGAGCTATGCCATTATCAGTCCTGATGAGACCTTTGAAACGGCCTTTGGAAGAAAAGCCGATAAGCGGCGCAAGCTGTATAACGGTATGCTGAAATGCCAGTTGTATATCTACTATCGCTGACATAACGAGCGGGAGGTATCAATATGAAGCACCTATTCATTCTGAACCCCGTTGCCGGGAAACATCAGTCTTCTCTGCAATTACAACCGCAGATCGAGTCTTTTTTTGAGTCGCATCCGTTGGAATACGAGATCCACGTGACGACCCACGCCGGTGAGGCTACGGAGTATGCGAAAAAAATCACAGCCGAGGGCGAGGTACGCGTGTACGCCTGTGGCGGTGACGGTACGGTGCTGGAGGTAGTTAACGGTATTGCCGAAGCCCCCCACGCGGAGCTGGCGTGTGTGCCGTGCGGTTCGGGTAACGATTTTTTGCGTTTTTTACCAAATCCGGATCGCTTCCGCGATTTGGGGGCACTGATCGCCGGCCGGGCGCAGCGTATGGATCTGATGAAATGCAACGGCAGATATTCACTGAATATGTGCTCAATGGGTATGGATGCCAATGTAGCAGATCGTATGGTGAAGTACAAGCGCCTGCCACTGGTGTCGGGACCGATGGCGTATAATTTGGCGATCGTGCGCACCTTCTTTGGACGACTGGGCCAGAAGTTACGTGTTGTGATGGAGACAGAAAACGGTACCGTTGAGCGCGAAGACAGTTATCTGTTTGCCTTGGCGGCGAACGGCCAATACTACGGTGGCGGATACCACGGCTCGCCCCGTTCCAAGCCGGATGACGGTCTGTTGGATTTTATTCTTATCAAGAATTTGAGCCATTTGAAGGTACTGGCTTTCTTGGGTAAGTACAAAAAAGGCGAGCACTTGGATCTGTCCTGCTGCGAATCGTTTCGTGGCACACGGATGCACGTGTTTGCTGATAAACCGGCGGTGGTGACCGCAGATGGTGAGTGCTTCAGCACCACCGATGTTACCTTTGAGATCCTTCCACAAGCGGTCTCCTTTGTCTTGCCTGCGTCCGACGGAGACGAATTATTAAAAAATTATGAAATATCCGGAAATTACCAAATAAAGACTTGATTTTTCTCGGAAAATAGTTACAATAGGTGTTAGCACTCTGCAAAAAAGAGTGCTAACACCTATCAATATCATCTCGTAAGGAGGATTTTATTATGACGATGAAACCGTTGGCTGACCGTGTGGTCATCAAGATGGTCGAGGCGGAGGAGACCACCAAGAGTGGTATCATTCTCGCCGGTTCCGCCAAGGAGAAGCCGCAGGTGGCAGAGGTTATTGCTGTCGGCCCCGGCGGTAATGTGGAGGGTAAGGACATCACGATGTATGTCAAACCCGGTGATAAGGTCATCACCAGCAAGTACTCCGGCACGGAAGTGAAGATGGACGGCGTGGAGTACACCATCGTTCGTCAGAACGACATCCTGGCTATTGTTGAATAATTGCACAGAGATTTAGGAGGAATTGAGCTATGGCAAAAGAAATTCTGTTTGGCGAAGAGGCCCGTAAGGCACTTCAGTCGGGCGTGGATCAGCTGGCTAATACTGTTAAGATCACTCTCGGCCCCCGTGGTCGCAACGTGGTGCTGGATAAGAAGTACGGCGCTCCGCTGATCACCAACGACGGTGTCACCATTGCAAAGGAGATCGAACTGGACAACGCCTTTGAAAATATGGGTGCGCAGCTGGTCAAGGAAGTTTCGACCAAGACCAACGACGTTGCCGGTGACGGCACTACCACTGCTACCCTGCTGGCGCAGGCGCTGATCCGTGAGGGTATGAAGAACGTTGCCGCCGGTGCGAATCCGATGGGTGTCAAGCGCGGTATTCAGAAGGCTGTGGATGCGGTCGTCGCGGAAGTGGCGAAGAACTCCAAAAAGGTCAACGGTTCGGATGATATTGCCAGTGCGGCAACCATCTCCGCAGGTGACGCGGTGATCGGTAAGCTGATCGCCGAGGCGATGGAGAAGGTCTCGGCCGACGGCGTTATCACGGTCGAGGAGTCCAAGACGGCAGAAACCTACACCGAAGTGGTGGAGGGTATGCAGTTTGACCGTGGTTACATCACACCGTATATGGTGACCGACACCGATAAGATGGAAGCGGTCATCGACGATGCGTATCTGCTCATTACCGATAAGAAGATCTCCAACATTCAGGATATTCTGCCGCTTTTGGAGCAGATCCTGCAGGCCGGTAAGAAGCTGGTCATCATCGCTGAGGACATCGAGGGTGAGGCTCTGTCCACGCTGATCGTTAACAAGCTGCGCGGCACCTTTACCTGCGTTGCTGTTAAGGCGCCCGGTTTCGGCGATCGCCGCAAGGAAATGTTGCAGGATATCGCCATCCTGACCGGTGGTCAGGTCATTTCCGAGGAGGTTGGTCTGGAGCTGAAGGATACGAGCATCATGATGCTCGGCCGCGCGCGCCAGGTCAAGGTCCAGAAGGAAAACACCATTATCGTCGGCGGCGCCGGTGATGCTGATATGATCAAAGCACGGGTCGGTCAGATCCGCTCTCAGATCGAGGTCAGCACGTCCGATTTCGACCGTGAAAAACTGCAGGAGCGCTTGGCGAAGCTCGCTGGTGGTGTTGCCGTTATCAAGGTCGGTGCGGCTACCGAGATCGAAATGAAGGAAAAGAAGCTCCGTATCGAGGACGCGCTGGCTGCTACGAAAGCGGCTGTGGAAGAGGGTCTGGTCGCCGGTGGCGGTGTGGCTCTTATCAACGCATCCGGTGTGCTGCTGCCTCTGCTGGAGGAGACCGAGGGTGATGAGAAGACCGGCGTGAAGATCGTTTTGAAGGCGATCGAGGAACCGGTACGTCAGATTGCGCTGAACTCCGGCTTGGAGGGTAGTGTCATCATCGACAAGATCCGCACCGAGAATAAACTCAACTTCGGTTTTGATTTTGCCAACGAAGCATATGTTGATATGTTTGTTGCCGGTATCGTTGATCCGGCGAAGGTAACGCGCTCTGCACTGCAGAACGCTGCCTCCGTTGCTGCGATGGTGCTGACGACCGAGTCGCTGGTCGCCGACAAGAAAGAGCCGTTGCCGCCCGCACCGGCTGCTCCCGGCGGTATGGATGGTATGTATTGATCCTTTGATAAATAACGAACGCCCCGATGTATAAACATCGGGGCGTTCGTTTGTTAAAATCAGCGGGGAAGCAGGTAGCCGCAGGCGATGCCGAGCGTGGCGGAAATGCCGATAATGGCGATGGGGTGTATCTTCTTAAAAGCAAGAACAAGTGCGATCGCAAAAATCACGAGTGAAGCGTAAAAGGTTAGTTCGCTGAATATCTCTAACGAGATCGTGCCTGTGGGGAAGAACACAGCGCTGCCGATGGAGATCAGCGCGGAGCCGATGAGGCCGACGACGGCGGGTTTCAGGCCGTTCATACAGCTTTTTACGATGCGGTTATCCTTGAAAGATTCAAACCAGCGTGCCACCAACAGGATGATAACGAATGAAGGGAGAACGGTGCCGAGCGTTGCCACGAAGGCACCGAAGAACGAACCGAGAAATCCGTAATCCTGATTGCCCATCTGCGAGCCGACCGCTGTTGCCATATTGATCGCCAAAGGCCCGGGAGTGGATTCCGAAATCGCAACGTAATCGGCGATCATCGTGTCGGTCATCCATCCATGGGAGACGATCTCGCTCTGCATAATAGCAATCATGGCGTAGCCGCCGCCGAAAGTCAAGGCGCCGATCTTCAGAAATGTCCAGAACAACTCCAGAAAGATCATTGTTTATCCCTCCTTGCCACAACAAACGAGGAGATAAGACCGCACAAGGCACAACCGATGATAACGAGCAGGGCACTGACATCAAAGAACGCTACAACAACGAAAGCAGCCGCCATAAGAACGTATGACAACAGGTTGTGGGGACATTTTTTGTACAGTGACCACAGTGCCTTGAATATCAGAGCCAATACGCCTGCGCGGATGCCCTCAAAAGCGTACCGAACGGCATCAAGGTGATAGAATTCACGAAGAACGCCGGAGATTAACAAGATGATGACGAACGAGGGAAGAACCACACCGAGTGTTGCAAAGGTAGAGCCCAGCACGCCGGCGGTGCGGTATCCAACGAAGGTAGCCATATTGATCGCAATCGGACCGGGGGTGGATTCCGAAATGGCAATGACCGACAGGATATCCTCATCATCCAGCCATTTGTGATTTTCTGCAACCTCGCGCTGGACCAGCGGAATCATCGCGTAGCCGCCGCCAAACGTAAAAGCACCGATTTTGAAAAACGTCCAAAACAGTGTCCAGACCTTGGAAAAACGTCCGGAGCTTTTGGTGCCTTTCATAAATTCATACCTTCTTTCGGTAAATATTGGATTTAGTATACACGATTTTTACGCCGAAATCAATCATAAGTTACATTTTACTTGACATCATCAGAGGGATTGTGTATAATACATCACAACACAGTTTACTGTGAACATTCCAAAAGGAGCGACTATCCATCCATGGATAACGGCGGCGATCGACCTCCCTTATGCACGGTCTATAAGATTGGATAAAAAGCACGGCCTGTTTTTGCGTAGCAAGACACGGGCTGTGCTTTGTTGTGTTTTGGAATATATTGAAGGAGAGTATCAAACGCTATGGACATTTGGCTTATGCTGTTGGTGCAGGTGATTCTTATCGCACTGAACGCCATCTTTGCCAGCGCAGAGATCGCGGTCATCAGCCTGAATGAAGCAAAACTTGATAAATTGGCAGAAGAAGGTAATAAACGTGCCGGACGCTTGGCGAAGATGAAGAGGCAACCGGCTCGTTTTTTGGCGGTTATCCAGGTGGCAATCACGTTGTCCGGCTTTTTGGGAAGCGCTTTTGCAGCGGACAACTTTGCAGGACCTTTGGTCGCTTGGCTGATCGGCTTGGGTGTGGCTATTCCGACAAGCACTTTGAATACGATCGCGGTTATTGTCATTACATTGATTCTGTCGTATTTCACACTGGTTTTGGGTGAATTGGTACCCAAGCGCGTGGCGATGCGCAATTCGGAAAAACTGGCATTGGCGTTGTCCAATCTTCTGTTTATCATGTCCAAACTGTTCGCACCGATCGTCGGCTTGCTGACCGTCTCTACCAACGGTGTGCTGCGTTTGCTGAGAATTGATCCCAATGCCGACGACGAGGAAGTCAGCGAGGAGGATATTCGTCTGATGGTGGATGCCGGCAGCGAACAGGGCGCTATTGACAGCGATGAAAAGGAGTTTATTCAGAATGTCTTTGAGTTTGACGATCTGAGCGCGGATGATATCGCAACGCACCGCACCGAGGTTACGCTGCTGTGGATCGATGAAACGGACGAGGAATGGAAGCGGACGATTCGAAACAGCGAGCATACTTATTATCCCGTTTGCAATGAGACGGTCGACGATGTGATCGGTGTGCTGAATGCGAAAAAGTATTTCCGCTTGGAGAACCGTGACCGCGATACCGTAATGAAGCAGGCCGTGAGCACCGCGTATTTCGTTCCTAAGACGGTCAAGGCCGATGTTCTGTTCAAAAATATGAAGAGTTCGCACAATCATTTTGCGGTCGTTTTGGATGAATACGGCGGTATGTGCGGTGTGATCTCGATGAACGATCTTGTGGAAGAGTTGGTCGGTGATCTGGGTGAGATCACGCCGAACGACGAGGATGCGCCTATCATTGAACGTCTGGATTCCCGTACCTGGAAAATCAGCGGTAATGCACCGTTGCGTGATGTGGAGGATGCTTTGGAGATCCCGCTTCCGACGGAGGACCACAGCACCTTTAACGGCTTGATCTTCGGTGCGCTTGGTTCGGTGCCGGAAGACGGCAGCCAGTTCGATCTGGAAGCACACGGTATGACGATCCGCGTGCGTAAGGTCGTTGAGCATCAGGTACGTATTGCGATGGTCTCGTTGATCGATCCTCCTGTTGAAGAAGAAAAGGAAGACGAAGGGTAAGAAAACGCCGCGGTGTATTGGTGATACACCGCGGCGATTTTCAGCGTATGGTTTGTGCGTCGGTATACGGGGCAAGAGTCAGACGGATAAAATACCCTCGATCGTGGTCGCAGACGGGGCACTTCTGCGGCGCTTCTTTACCGGAGTAGGTGTGACCGCAGTTGAGACACATCCACTGGCATTCCACATCGGAGACAAACAGTTTATTTTGCTCCAACAGGTCAGCCAACATGCCAAAACGATCCCCGTGTATTTTTTCGATTGCTCCGATCATACGAAACGAGGCGGCAATCTTTGGAAAGCCTTCCTGCTCGGCGGTATCGCCGAAATGCTTGTAGGCATCCTCGTATTCCTCGTATTCGTTGTGATGTGCCTGTCGAAGCAGTTGAACCATCGAGGAGGAAATGTCTACAGGGAACCCGCCGTCGATCGTAACGGTTTCACCGGCAAGCTCCTGCAAATGCTGATAAAAGATGCCGGCGTGTTCTTTTTCTTGACCGGCGGTGAAGAGAAATGCCGCTTCGATGACGTGCAGCTCCTGCTTGTGTGCCTGCTCGGCGGCGAAGGTGTAGCGGTTTCTCGCTTGACTTTCTCCGGCAAATGCGCGCATCAGATTGATCTTTGTTTCGCTGTTTTTGAATTCAACAGACATAATAACGCCTCCTTTGATAAGGAGTATCGGCGTGCTAAGCACTGTTTATTCAAACGAATAGACGGTGCGGCTGCTAAAAATCTCATTGGCACGCAGTACCGTTGTGGGGAACTCAGGGTGATTGGGGCTGTCCGGGAAATGCTGAGTTTCCAGACAAAAGCCTTGATGCTTGGTCATAGGGCCGCCCTTTCCGCAAGAACTAGTCAGGAAATTCGCGGTATACAACTGGATGCCGGGCTGATCAGTGTCGCAGTGCATACGGATGCCGGAACGCGGCGAATAGGCGGTGACGGCACGGCGAAACGCCATCGTGTTACCTAAAATGAAGTTGTGATCGTAGCCACCACCGAGGAGCAGCTGCTCGTGTTTGTTGTCGATATCACGGCCAATCGGTTTTGAAACACGAAAATCAAACGGTGTACCATCAACCGACAACTGTTCACCGGTAGGGATCAAACGCTCGTTGACGGAGAGAATGGAGTCGGCGTTGATCTGCAGCTCGGTATCCAGCACGTCACCGCTGTCGTATCCACCCAAATTGAAGTAGGCATGGTTGGTAAAGTTGACAACCGTGTCTTTTTCCGAGACAGCGGTGTAGGTGAGCGAGAGGGCCGAGGGCTCATCCAGTGCAACGCGTAGTTTCAACGTGAGCGTACCGGGATAGCCCATATCGCCGTCGGGAGAAACGAGTGACAAGGTGAATGACTTGTCATCGTGCTCATCAAGCAACCAGTTTTTTACTTGAAATCCGACAGCACCGCCGTGCAGATGCCCGTTTCTGGCGACCTCGTTACGGCCGACATCATAGGGAATACCGTTCAGTTCAAACATGCCGTTTGCAATGCGGTTGGCATACCGCCCGACCGTGACACCGATGGAGGCGGTGTCTTGCCGATACTCTTCCAACGAGGTGTAACCGAGGACAACGTCGGTATTCTGAACCATCAGCGAGGTCATCGTGGCACCGTAGGTGATAAACGAAACGGTGATACCGTCGGCGTGAGACAGCGTCAGTTGCAGCACCTCGTCACCGCTCGGCAACGTTCCGTAATGCGTTTTTTGAAACACAGAGATCGCCTCCTTAACATTACATTAAGTATAGACGCACAACAGGGTGTTTGTCAATCGTTTGCTTGACAAACCGATGGGATTACGGTATAATAATAGAACAAATGTTCTTGATTGGAGGGCGGGCGATGGATCGCTGTATTTTGCATTGTGATTGCAATAGTTTTTATGCGTCGGTCGAGTGCGTCTATCGCCCGGAACTGCGCGGAGTGCCGATGGCGGTGTGCGGTGATCCGGCAGACCGTCACGGTATTGTATTGGCGAAAAATGAACCTGCCAAAAAATTCGGTATCGTCACAGCGGAGACGGTTTGGCAAGCGAAGAAAAAGTGTCCGGAATTGGTATTGGTGCCACCACATTTTGAACGGTACGATGAGTTTTATCGAAAGATCAATGCGATGTACTGTGAATATACCGATCGTGTGGAGCCGTTCAGTATCGACGAATCGTGGTTGGACGTGACGGGAAGTCGCCGCTTGTTTGGCGACGGGGAAACCATTGCGGATACGCTGCGCCGCCGCGTGCGTGAGGAATTGGGAATCACGATCTCTGTGGGGGTGTCTTTTAACAAGACATTGGCAAAGCTCGGAAGCGATTATAAAAAGCCGGACGCCACCACCGTCCTGTCACGGGAAACGTATCAGGCGTTGTTGTATCCGCTGCCGGTGTCACGATTTCTATTCGTGGGGAAATCAGCAGAGGCGACGCTGAACAAAATGGGGATCCGCACGATCGGTGAGTTGGCGGCTGCGGATCGCGCCTGCCTCGTGGCGGCACTTGGTAAAGCCGGCGGTCAATTTTACGACGGTGCCAATGGTATTGATCCGTCGCCGGTACGGCTGTTTGGCGATCGTCCCGCTGCCAAGTCGGTAGGAAATGGTATGACCTTCCGTGGCGATTTGGACACAGAAGAGGAGCTGCACCGTGGTCTTTTATATCTCGTTGAGCCGGTTGCTGCGCGGCTGCGGCGCGCCGGTCAGCGATGTAGCGTCATTCAGCTCACGATCAAATATCCATCCCTGAAAACTATTACGCGACAGCGGACGATCGCCCGTGCGACCGATCTGGTGTCGGAACTGTATAAGGAAGCAGCGGCACTGCTTCGTGAATGTTGGCAGGAGGGAACGCCGGTGCGCAGTCTGACCGTGACCGCCTGCCGCTTGGAAAAGGAGGAGGAAGGCGAGCAGCTTTGTCTGTTTGATGCGGAGGGGGAACACGATCGTGAGCGGATGGGAAAGCTCGAATCGGTGGTCGACACCTTGCGTGAACGATACGGGAAGGATTCGGTAAAACGGTGTGCCGTGCTCGGCGGCGCACCGGATACGAAGGATTCTGAGAAAAAGTAACCGAAACCGCAAATTTTGCAAAAAACTTGTTGACAAACCCGCCTACAGACGATATAATGTAAAGCGTCGCTGATGCCGACATCCGGTTGCGGCGCTCATATGGCCCGGTAGTTCAGCTGGTTAGAACGCTAGCCTGTCACGCTAGAGGTCGACGGTTCGAGCCCGTTCCGGGTCGCCATATGCTGCTATAGCTCAGTAGGTAGAGCGCATCCTTGGTAAGGATGAGGTCACC
>JAGBFF010000015.1 GCA_017936615.1 Clostridia bacterium
AGAATATCTCTGTGCCTGTTGAAATGGGTTGAGCAGTGTTCCATCAGACTGTCGAATGGGGCTGCGTAGATTAAGGCCCTTCTTTTTCTGCTCAATGAGGACATGTGTAGAGGGAATATGACCGTCAATAAAGCTTGTGTGGTCCAGCTTTACACGTTCCTCAAACAATATAAACTTTTCGGGTTCTGCAACACCTAAAACATCACGAGCAAGGGACAGCCAAAAAGATTGGCTGTCGCTCTTTTCGTCACCACGGTCTTTCCAATATTCTGCAAAAGCCTTTGCGGCTCTTTTTCTATCTGCTTCTGTCATAATCATATCTCCTATCACGCTCTGCCGTTTAACACATTAAAATATTCATCCAATCGTTTATCCACATACTCACCGATCAGCTCTATCATTGCATCGGCGTTGCCGTCGCGGTAATAGGCATCAAAAGCATCGTAATAACGCTTACGGTCGGTGAATTTTACATTGATAGCAGGATAACCGTTGCGGATCAAATCGAGATTGAGTATCAGTCTGCCGGTTCTGCCGTTGCCATCAATAAAGGGATGGATACCCTCAAATTCAAGATGGAATCTGGCAATGCGTTCAATGATATGCATCGTTTGCTCACGCTCCTTGTTGACCGCAAGCAACTCCGTCATTTTCGGCTCGATCAAATACGGTTGGACAGGCTCGGTATATGCGCCCATAATACGCACAGGGATAGCACGGTATACGCCCTTATCCTGCGGTCTGTTTACCAACACAAGAGAGTGGATATTCTTGATAACACTCTCAGTCAGGTCAATCTCCTTGGTAGCAATATCCTGTACATACATAAAAGCATCACGGTGTCCCACCGCTTCAAGGTGATCCTTCATCGGCTTTTGGTCGATGGTCATACCCTCTAAAACCATTGCCGTTTCCTTGAGCGTAAGCGTGTTGCCTTCGATGGCATTGGAGTTGTAGGTGAACTCCACCATAAATTCTTCACGAAGGCGTTCCACCTCGCCCTCTGTCAGAGGGCGCATCTTGGCGAGCTGATCCTTTTTAGCGTCAATGACAGTCAGGAGCGTGGCACGATTGGTACGCCCGTCAGCGGGCTTCTCTGCGCTTGCAGGAATCATATACAGTTTGCCTCGGCGCACCATACCGGGGATCTTACCTTCTGCACACAAAACACGAACACGCCGAGGGGAAATGCCCCATTTTGCTGCCGCTTCTGCCACTTTTATATAATCCATAATGAGTTTCCTCCGTTAAAATCTTATATCGAGTACTATTATACCACTTTTAAGGAACAATAGCAACGGATTTTTTCAAATTCTTTTAAAAACATTATTCCCAAAATCATTTTATCGGCATCAATGCTGCCTGAATTATATGAACCATACTATCTCGCTAAGCCGGAGATTGCGATTTTTCTCATTTGGTGAATATACAAATAGATGTCCACGTCCAAAACGGCTTCAATGTAATTGCCAATGTCCCTAAAAAACAAGACAGCAATGTTACTTCTGACGTCCCCGAACAAAGCGCTGTTTTTATGCCCAAACACACAAATTTCAATTTCGAAAAAATCTGTTCCCCCTTAAAGGGTTATAATTGATTTATTTATAAAAACGTCGGGTATCATACCCGCAAGCACTTAGGATGTGCATTCAAAATTGATTAAATCGCAGAAAAATCAATAAAAAACGCAATTTTCGTTCCAAAATGATTATCAATTAAAATAGTCTTTGAAAAATGATAAACGCTTCGGAATGATAAAATTTCGGAAGTTTTCCCATCCGTTTCAAATGATAGAAAAAATGATATTCTCTTTCGTTATGACAAGAGGTAAATCCCCCCTGCTTTCGAAATGAGAAAGCAGGGCTTGTCATATCAAAATTCACCTCATCATTCCGAAAGGATGGTTCTGCTCTCATTCCAAAACGAGGGTTCGCAATCATTAAAAAATGAATACCATAAATCTTTGATAAATCAAAAATAAATCTGAATGGCTTTTTCAAATGACGGTCATCTTCATTTACAAATGACGAGCATATATCATCTTTGTAATGTATAGCATTTAAGAATCGCACCCTTTAAACGAAAGCGCCGATCATACGTCTCATAAATTTCTGTAAACTCTATTCAACGCTCCTTAGTGCATTATCCTCTTGTTACAAATAAGTCCTTCAATGTGCAATCCGCACCGCAAATCTAACCTAAACCGAAACGGTAGGGTTCTGGATAGCGGTGCGGTTTTGCTTTTTACTTGCCAAAATAATCTTCCCTTATCACATTAAAAAACGAAAAGCATTTCAGGCATTATAAACGCCGCCTACAGCAGTCAAAGCGGCAAAGAACAAACGAATCTAAACTTCAAGGAGGATAATAACCATGAATGAATTTAACTTTGACAGATCGATTGATATCGGCAACAACGCTTATGTAGCTCACTTTAATGAGTTGCTGCAGAGGTTTACACCCCGAGACTGGGAGACTTTTCAGATCATTCTATCATCCGGTGTTTCGGAGGAATGTGAGGCAAAACGGCTGATTGTGGATTTAACCATCAAGCGGCACGATAAATGCATCAGCGAGGATACTGCATGGCTGTCAATTCAGGCTTTGATTAAATTAGGCGTACTCAGAGCAGAAAAGATATCCACCGGTTATAGAAACTTCAAGCTTTTAATTGCAACCGACTTGGGCAAGCATCTTTACAGAATAACGTTCAAAAAAGAGCCTGCCGTGCAGGAACATATTACTCTGTTGCGGGAGCACGCCAGTCTTGAACACGGCTATATGATTAAGGATGTGAAGAAAATACTTTTTAAAAGAGGCGTATACCGTGAGGTATCTACAAGCCGCAAGTTAAACCGAATTCTGCTTAACGAGGGTAGAAGTGTAATCCCCGATGTTATTGCGAAAACCTACGGCATAGAAAACGAGTATTACGAGGTTGAATGCGGCACTCATAATCAGGCTGAATTCAATGCCAAATGCAATAAACTTCTCGGCGTTACCTCTGATATAAATATAATCGGCAAAAACCGGGATACCATTACACGCATACTTGTGCCGCAGATCGAGAGATGGATCAAGTCGGATGTCATCGGTCTTTTGCAACAAATTGGTGGCACGGTAACGGTATACGGTATGACCGATTTTGCACGGAGAAGGAAAACCTACAGCCTTGATTTGAGTAAGGGGAAACTGATCTGCCACTTTAAGCCCGAAAAGGAGGATTATTGAGATGGGGAGTAATTTTATAAATATCGGCAACCAGACCTTTGCGGATGCCGGCAAGATAAAATACATTATCTCTGCCGATTACAACAAGGTCGCAAGATTGTTAAGCAAATACGGTGTCAAAAGAGATGATCTGCGTGTATTCGACACAACATCCAACAAGTCCACCCGTTCGTTCCTGGTTTTGGATGATGGCACCTTCGGCATCTCAAGCGTATCAGCCAAGGTACTCTGCAGCCGAGCGAACGGAGAGGAAAAGGTTGCGAAAGAAAAGGATGCGGTCACGGAAGAAATCGTTAAGGAAGAAGACAACGATATAGAGGAAGCCACGTATGGCTATTATGAAGAAAAATACTGAGATCCTTTGCCGAATGCCGATACCTTAAAACTACCCAATTTGATTTTTAATAAACTAAGGAGGAGTTTGAGGCACACGTTGAGGTGTCATTCCAAGTAAAGGAGGGCACAAAATGTCTGAAAACCTTCAAACTGTACCAATACATGAAAAAGTAACTTTGACAATCAGAGAGGCAGCAGAGTATAGCAATATCGGTATCAACAAAATCGATTCTATGCTACGCTCCCCAAACTGTCCGTTTGTGCTTTTTGTCGGCACAAAGAAATTGGTTAAGCGTAAAGAGTTTGAACAGTTCATTAGTCAAGCTCTGATTATCTAACCGAAATCTTCAAGAAATTTATAAAATTAACAATTATCACTTGAGAAAGAGTGTGCTATGTGATATAATTATAGTGTAGTAGTATGCTCTTTCTTATGTGAGAAAGGAGCATACCATTGGGAAAGAATCTCAAAGGCAAAGAATGTGGTAAAGGAATTTACCAAAGAAAGGATGGTTTGTACCACGCCCGATTTGTGGATAAAGCGGGCAAACGACACGAAAAGTATTTCAATACCGTTCCTGAAGCACGCAACTGGATTGAAGAAAGTAAATACGCCGATAAACACGACGGCGTTTTTGTTTCGACCGAAACTACGGTTGATGAATGGTTTGAATTTTGGATTGAGAACATTGTTGGCGACTTAGCTCCCAACACGCTCCGCAACTATCGTGAGCGATACAAATTCAATATTCAGCCCGTTATCGGCAAAATGGCGATTGCGAATGTAAAACCTATGCACTGCAAAAAGGTGTTACTGCAAATGGATGAGGACTATGCAGGTTCCACCATCCGTCAGACCTACATCACAATGGGCACAATGCTGAAAGCGGCTTTGATGAATGATCTGATACCCAAGCATCCGATGAACGGTGTGCGGTACACCAAACCGGTCAGAGCAAAGGACGACATTCACTTTCTTACCCGTGAAGAACAGCGCATTTTTCTTCAAACAGCAAAACGCTCCCATAATTACAATCAGTACGCCCTTATTCTTGAAACAGGGTTACGCACAGGCGAACTGATCGGACTTACCTGGGATGCGATTGATTTTGAAAAGCGAACGCTGACGGTAAACAAAACATTGGAATACAGACACAAGCAAGTATATTGGCGGGCAGGACCTCCGAAAACACAGCAGAGTTATCGCACCATTCCCCTGACAGACCGCGCATACGAAATTCTCAAAGGAATATGGGATAACCGAGGCAACAGGAAAGAATCCCCTCTTCTGTCGCAAACCTTGGAGTACATCGACAGGCGAACAGGTACGACCTCACAGCTTGTTATGCGAGACCTCGTTTTCATAAATTGGCGTACAGGAGCACCGGCGAAAAACAGTTCCTATGACACCCATCTCTACAAGCTGTGTGATGAAGCGGGCATTAAGCATTTTTGTATGCACGCTTTACGCCATACTTACGCCACAAGAGCAATCGAGGCGGGTATGCAGCCCAAGGTTCTGCAAAAATTACTTGGTCACGCCAGTATTCAAACAACAATGGATCGTTATGTTCACGTAACAAGCGATTCGATGGATCAAGCTGTAAAGCAATTTGAAAACAATCGGGTTTTGGACGCATCTTAATATAAGTCAATGCGATTTTGGCGTAAAAATGGCGTAAACGCTAAAGAGCCAAATGCCGAAAACCCTTGCAAATAAAGGATTTTTTAAAGGAGAATGAGATAAAATGAAACTAGGTATCGTGGGATTGCCGAACGTCGGTAAATCCACCCTGTTTAACGCCATTACCAACGCCGGCGCGCAGAGCGCCAACTACCCGTTCTGCACCATCGACCCCAACGTGGGTGTCGTTGCCGTGCCGGACGAGCGGCTGGATCGCCTGACCGCGTTGTACAACTCCGAAAAAACCACCCCGGCGGTCATCGAATTCGTGGACATCGCCGGTCTCGTCAAGGGCGCCAGCCGCGGCGAGGGTCTCGGCAACAAGTTCCTCGCCAACATCCGCGAGGTGGACGCCATCGTCCACGTCGTGCGCTGCTTTGAGGACGACGACATCATCCACGTCGACGGCTCGGTCGATCCCGCGCGCGATATGGAGACCATCAACCTCGAGCTGATCTTTGCGGATATGGAGGCGGTGGAGCGCCGCCTCGCCCGCACCCAGAAGGCGCTCAAGGGCGACCGCTCGCTGCAGGCGGAGGTCGATCTGCTGGAACGCGTGTACGCTGCGCTGGAATCGGGTCTGCCGGCACGCTCGGTGGACTGCACCCCCGAGGAGGAAGCCGTGCTCGACACCTCCCCCCTGCTGACGCGAAAGCCCGTCATCTACGCCGCCAACCTCAGCGAAGCGGACTTCGCCGGCGGCAGTGCCGACGCGAATCCCCACTACCGCACCGTCTGTGCCGCCGCCGAGGCGGAGCACGCCGAGGTGCTGCCCATCTGTGCGCAGATGGAGGCGGATATCGCGGATATGGAGCCGGAGGAAAAGGAACTGTTCCTCGCCGAGCTGGGACTCACGCATTCCGGTCTCGACCGTTTGATTCAGAAGAGCTACAGCCTGCTCGGCTTGATCTCGTATCTCACCGCCGGCCCGACCGAAAGCCGCGCCTGGACCATCACCCGTGGCACCAAGGCCCCCGGCGCCGCCGGTAAGATTCACACCGACTTTGAACGCGGCTTCATCCGCGCCGAGGTCGTCCCCTACCCCGACCTGATCGAATGCGGCTCGCTCGCCGCCGCCCGTGACAAGGGGCTCGTTCGCTCCGAGGGCAAGGAATACGTGGTGCAGGACGGCGACATCATCCTGTTCCGCTTTAACGTGTAAGGAGGATCCCCGATGAAACGTGTACTTATCTTTCTGCTGGTGATCGTGACGGTGCTGGCGTTCGGCGGCTGCGCCGAGCAGACCGAGACGCCCAAGAAGCCCACCCACAGCGACGCTACCGTAGCGGGCAACGTGGACTATGGTCCGCACCGTCCCGTCGGCGTCTACGCGGTGGAGGAACAGCTGCGCGACAAGGATTTCTGGGCGCAAGAGACCTCCATCGCCGATCGCAACAAGACCTTCTACACGGCGCGGGACGAGCTGTTTGAGTACTTCTTCAATCTGTGGGGCTTTGAGGTGTCCTGCAGCCGCAGCGATACCGGCCGTTTCTCCGACAAGGAGCTGCTGCACAGCGTGTGTATTCGCCTGAGCATGGCGAGTGAGGACGGCATGGATACCGTGTTCTCCAAGGCGGAGCTCAACGCCGCCGCCAAGAAGTACTACGGGCAGACGATCGAAACGTTCACCGGCTGCCCCGAGTGCACCTACAACAACGAGACCGAAATGTACACCTGGAACAGCAACTGCGTTACCGTCCCCGGCAACTTTATGGTGCTGCGCCAGCTGCGTGTACAGGAGGACGGCTTGTGCGTGGGCATCTTCGACCGCTCGCACGAGAAGCACTTCACCGGTGAGCTCAACGGCAGCGGCTACACCGACGCGAAAGAGTCCATCAAGGGCTGCATGTACGACGAGCTGTCCCGCGTGGATACCATCGTCGTGACCTTCCGCGAGGGTAAGACCGAAACGGGTGACTATCACCTGCAGATCCTCTCGATCTATCCGTACGAAGGCCTCGGCTCAAACACCAAAGGTTGATCACAGAAATAAAAACCCCGCCCTCGAGGAGTCTCGGGGGCGGGGTTTTATCAATCCGGAATATAGCGCATAATATCGGCAACGTCGCAATTCAAAATTTTGCAAAACATCTCGATCGTGTGGGTGCTGACGCTTTCGTTTCGTTTGAGCCTCGTGATCTGTCCCGGGCTCACACCGTATTTCTTGATCAGGGTATATTGTGTAACACCTTTACGCTTCATCACGTCCCACAAACCGTCGTAAGAAATCATACACTCATCTCCTACTTGACATAGTAACCGATTATGGTGTATAATCATATTAACCAATATCGGTTAATATTAAAGGAGGCTGTGTTATGATTCTAGGAATTATCGTTGCGGTTCTTATGTTGGGACTTGGCGGCTTCGTGTTTTACGCAAAGTGTATTGAGCCGTATATCGGAGGCGTGAGCAGAAACAGCGGTCTTATCTGTCACAAGTCAGAACATTCGATTACGCTCCTTAAAAGATGCCCCGCTAACAAAAAAGGGGTTAAAATAAAACCTGCGCGCGAGGTATACAACACCGACCACCCTGCGGAGTTGGTATACACCGGTGCAACGGTTGGCAGCGTACATATGGGCGGATTTCACGTCAATGAGGCCTACACATCGACAAGTCTTGGCGAAAAAACCGGACGCTATATTTTCTGGGCAAGCGTCCGTGATATTTTCACCGGCTCCGTTGAGCCATTTATTGTGAACGAGATCGAACTTTCTGACGAATTGCTCACCGAAGCTAAAGCGCATCCGGTTATTCAGAAGTTTTTAAAAGACTCGAAGTTGCTATTACACTACGAGTGTACGATGTCAGAGATCGATCAAAGTGCCATTCAAAGAAATATGTCACTAGGCAATACGACAGTAGCCCAAAATATAGCCATGCACGCCGCACAGGCACGATACCTTACACTGGACGATGCCACGGCCATTTATGATTGGGTCTGCGAGACGTGTGACTATGGTGAAGCAGCTCCAAGTGATACTTACAATGCAGACACCATGCTAGAATTATGTGTAAAAACCGTCTGCGCAAAAAAGCGTGCTCTCATGATTTCAGGCGTCTTCTTCGCACTTGCTGTTATAGTGTGTTTCTTCCTATCCACCGAACATAACCCACGTGAAATGGAAGTTCTTTTCCCTATCAGTGATGCTATTGCTATCTTCCCTTCCTTGTTGGCGGTAATTTATTATATGGTAACACATTCAAAATATAAAAAGTATGTGAAAACCCACTCACAAGAAAGTGCTCTTTCGTCCTGGCACTTTGCCTGGCACTGCTGTGCATATGTGGCATTTTGGCTGTTCACACTGTACCTGTTCCATAGTATTTGGCCGAATATTCTCATCAGTCTCTAATCCTAACGATTTCTTGTATCACATCCGGTCATAAAACACAAAAGCCGCCCCCGAGGAGTCTCGGGGGCGGTTTTTTGTGGAGTTTGGGCGACGCTGTTTCGCACGCATGAGTTATTACTCTTAAAGTACAATTTGAGTAACATTTTTCATTTTAAGAGTAATAATGTTTGCTTTTTAGAGTAATAATAATTGACAAAACCGAAAATTTGTGATACCATACGCTCGTAAAGGAGGTGCTACCGTGAAGTTTCGTTCCGAAAAAAAGCAATCGATCGTTTTGTACATTCTGGAGAAGATAGAAGCGGGCACTGACGGCGTGTCCCGCTCGGTGGCAGAGGCGTTCGGCATCAGCACCAACACTGTCCACTCGTATTTGAACGAGCTGCTGGAAAACCGTATCATCAAAAAAGTAAAGCGTGGTCGGTATGAGTTGGTTACCGAGAAATTTACCTACTCCTTGCGAAGAAGTGAGGGGCATTTGGATTCTGACACCTACGCTATGAATCACTGCCTCGCACCGCATATCACGGCGCTGGCTCCCAACATTAAACAAATTTGGGAACATGCATTCACCGAAATGACTAACAACGTCGTTGATCACTCCGGTGCGGAAAACGTGCTGGTCATGGTGAAAACCAACTATCTGCACACCATCGCCGGTCTGGCCGACGATGGCGTGGGTATTTTTGAGAAAATCCGCAGTCATTTTGGGCTCGGTACCTTGGATGATGCCGTGTGCGAGCTGTTCAAGGGCAAACTCACCACCGACAGCGCCCATCACTCCGGCGAAGGCATCTTTTTCTCGTCACGAATGATGGATCGTTTCACCATCGTATCCGATGGCAAGATCTTCGCCACCGATAAATACAGCAGCGATATGGTGGCCGATTGGACGGAATGGTCCGAGGGCACCTGCGTGGTGATGTCGCTGTCCAACTTTACAGGACGAACCGCTCAAGAAGTCTTTGACGAGTATTCCAGCGTGGACGGCGGCTTTTCGCAAACACGCATTCCGCTGAAAAATATTTTCGACACCTCGCCCGTTTCACGGTCGCAGGCCAAGCGCATTGCCAACCGTTTGGAGCATTTTCAAACGGTGGAACTGGATTTTGACGGCCTCGATTGGATGGGGCAAGGTTTTGCACATCAACTGTTTGTGGTGTTTCAAAACGAACACCCCGAAACACGCCTGTCACCCATCAATATGTGTGAAAGCGTGGAAACTATGTATCATCACGTGCTGCGCTCGTAAGGATATGTGCAGAAAACACCCCCGATGCGATGCATCGGGGGTGTTCTTTATTTAGACCGTCGCACAATCGGTGCTCGATGCCCACCGCAGGTGTGCCCACCGCAGGTGTGCTCACCGCAGGTGTGCTCACCGCAGGTGTTATTTGTCCTGCGGGAGGAGGGTGATGCCGAGGTCGGTGAGCTGGTCGCTGTCGACCTCCGACGGGCACTGCGTCATCAGCTCGGTCATGTTCTGCACCTTCGGGTACGCCACCACGTCACGCAGCGTCGGCGCACCGAGCATCTGCATCACGAGGCGGTCCAGACCCAGCGCCATACCGCCGTGCGGCGGTGCGCCGTAACGGAACGCATCCGTCAGGAAACCGAACTTCGTCTGGGATTCCTCGTCCGACAGACCCAGCGCACGGAACATCTTCTGCTGCAGCTCCGGGTCGGTGATACGGATCGAGCCGCTCGCCAGCTCGATGCCGCCCAGCACCAGGTCGTACGCCTTCGCATACACACGGGATGGGTCGCTGTCGAGGTACGGAATGCACTCGTCCAGCGGCGAGGTGAAGGGATGATGCATCGCCACCCACGTCTCGCTGTCGGGATCCCACTCGAAGAACGGAAACTCGGTGATCCACAAAAGACCCAGGCCTTTCCGCTCGATATTCAGGCGGTTTGCCACCTCCAAGCGGAGAGCGCCCAGCACCGACAGCACCAAACTCTTCTTCGTGTCGGCAACCACCAGCACCACGTCGCCCTGCTCGGCGTCGGTCGCTTTCAGCACCGCCGCAAACTCGTCCTCGGTCAGGAACTTGCCAAACGACGAGGTCACGCCGTCGGGCGTCCAGCGGATCCACGCCAGACCCTTCGCACCGATGCCACGGGCGTGCTCGGTGAGCTTATCGATCTCTTTACGGCTGAGCGTTGCCGCCGCACCCTTCGCATTGATCGCACGCACCGTGCCGCCTGCCTCCAACGCACCCGCAAACACGCCGAAGCCGCAGCCACGGACGGCGTCGCTGATATCGCACAGCTCCATGCCGAAGCGAATGTCAGGCTTGTCCGAGCCGTAGCGGTCCATCGCCTCGTTATACGTCAGACGCGGCAGAGGCAGCTCGATGTCACGGCCGAGCGCTTCCTTGAACACGTGGCGCATAAAGCCCTCGCCGATCGCCAGCACGTCCTCCACGTCCACGAAGGACATCTCAAGGTCGATCTGGGTGAACTCGGGCTGACGGTCGGCACGCAGGTCCTCGTCGCGGAAACAGCGCGCCAGCTGGAAATAGCGGTCAAAGCCTGCCACCATCGACAGCTGCTTATAGAGCTGCGGCGACTGCGGCAGTGCGTAAAATTCGCCTTTGTGCACACGCGACGGCACCAGGAAGTCGCGCGCGCCCTCGGGGGTGGAGCGGATCAGCATCGGGGTCTCCAGCTCGACAAAGCCCTGCGAATCAAAGTAATCGCGGGTCGCCTTGGCGATGCGGTGACGCATCAGCAGATTGCGCTGCAGATCGGGGCGGCGCAGGTCGAGGTAACGGTACTTCAGACGCGTTGCCTCGGCGGTGGTGCTGTTCTCCGTGATCTCAAACGGCGGGGTCTCCGCTTTATTGAGGATGCGCAGCTCGGTGACGGCGATCTCCACCTCGCCGGTGGGGATGTCGCTGTTGACCGAGGAACGCACGCGCACCTCGCCCGTTGCCGCCAGCACGTACTCGCTGCGGACGGCAAACGCCTTGTCAAATACCTCGCGGTCGGTGCTGTCGTCGAACGCGAGCTGCACGATGCCCGTGCGGTCGCGCAGGTCGATAAAAATCAGCTGTCCGAGGTCACGCTGACGCTGTGCCCAGCCGAACACCGTGACCGTCTCACCCGCGTGCTCGCGGCGAAACTCGCCGCAGTAGCGGGTGCGTTTCATACCCTGAATGGTCTCCATAGTTACGCCTCCAGCCCTTCGCGCAGCAGATCGGCTACGCCCGCCAGTTGGCGGTCGAGGGATTTATTATATAATGTAGTATACAGGCTGTCATCGAGAGCGATCTCGGTGGTCTCGCCCGTTTGCATATCCTTGAGCTTTGCCGTGCCACTTTCCAGCTCGTTGTCGCCCACCACGACGGTGTACAGCGCACCGAGCTTGTCCGCGTACTTCATCTGCGCCTTGAGTCCTCTGCCGACGGTGTCGCACTCGGCGGTAACGCCACCCTCACGCAGACCCTTCGCCAGCATAAAGCACTTCTGTGCCGCCGCTTCGCCCATCGAAGCGAAGTACACCTCGCAGCGCGGCTCCTCGGGCAGCGCGGCGTTTTGCGCCTTGAGCACCATCAGCAACCGCTCCAGACCCATCGCAAAGCCGAGCGCCGGCAGATGCGGGCCGCCCATCTCCTCGCACAGACCGTCGTAACGACCGCCGCCGCACAGCACCGCTTGCGCGCCGAGCGCGTCGGACACGAACTCGAACACGGTGCGGGTGTAGTAGTCCAGACCGCGCACGATGTGGGGATCCAGCTCGAACGGGATCTCCGCGGCGGTGAG
The DNA here is from genome assembly GCA_017936615.1 of Clostridia bacterium. Classification (GTDB taxonomy): domain Bacteria; phylum Bacillota; class Clostridia; order Oscillospirales; family Acutalibacteraceae; genus RGIG3009. The sequence goes on from JAGBFF010000015.1 coordinate 12,379, forward strand.
GTACGCCTGCACCTTCTCAAAGTGGGCGACACAGTCGTCGCAGAGGTAATCGGTGATCACAGGGGCGTCTGCCGCAATGGCGCTGCACACGGGAGACTTGCAATCCAGAATGCGCATCGGGTTGCGGCCGAGGCGATCCTGACAGGTGCCGCACAGCTCGTCCTTTTTACCCTCAAAGTAGGCGGTGAGCGCCTTGTGGTACTCGGCGCGGCAGGTCGGGCAGCCGATGGAGTTCAGCCGCAGGGTGACCCCCGTGACCGACAGTGCGCGCAGCGTCGCGTCCGCCAGCGCGATGACCTCGGCGTCCGCCAAAGGCGAGCCCGCGCCGTAGCTTTCCACGCCGAACTGGTGGAACTCGCGGAGTCTGCCTGCCTGCGGCTTTTCGTAGCGGTAGCAGGAGGTGACGTATGCCACCTTGACGGGCAGCACCTCGTTGTGCAGACCGTGCTCCAGCAGCAGACGCATCGCGCCTGCCGTGCCCTCGGGACGCAGGGTGATGGAACGACCGCCCTTGTCGTCGAAGGTGTACATTTCCTTTTGCACCACGTCGGTGGTCTCGCCCACCGAACGGGTGAACAGCTCGGTGTGCTCAAACACCAGGGTGCGGATCTCGCGGAAGCCGTAGTCCCGCGCCACGCTGAGCGCCGTGCGCTCGATATACTGCCAGGCGGCGCTTTCGGACGGCAGCACGTCCTGCGTGCCGCGGATCGCTTTGGTGATCAGTGCCATGTGTCGTTACTTCCTTCTATGTGTGATCTCAAAAATGAGTCGGATTGACGATGGTACGCCAGTCGAGGTCGCCGCGCTCCAGACCGTGGATCAGCACCTCGGCGGTGGCGATGTTGGTCGCCACGGGGATGTTGCGGATATCGCACAGGCGGAACATATCGCTCTCAAACTGCTCGTGCGGGCTGGTCGTCTGCGGGTCGCGGAAAAACAGGAGCAGGTCGATCTCGTCGCAGGAAATGCGCGCCGAGATCTGCTGGTTGCCGCCCTGCATACCGCTCAAATACCGCGTGATCTGCAGGCCGGTCGCTTCGGATACCAGGCGGCCGGTGGTGCCGGTCGCGCACAGGTTATGGCGGCTCAAAATGCCGCAGTAGGCAATGCAAAACTGAACCATCAGTTCTTTTTTGGCGTCGTGGGCGATCAGAGCAATGTTCATTTTGATCCGTCCTTTCTTGTTGTCGTCTTATCAGGCTTTCTTCAGATCTGCCAGCGGAACGTCCTCACCGAGATACCGCGCCGCGATGTTTGCAAAGCAGCGGGCGGCGAGGCAATCCATCGGCAGCGGCTTGCCGTAGGCGTTGGCAACAGCGACCGCCTCGTCCTCCGGCAGCACACCGATGAGCTGGAGGCTCGCGGTGTCGATGAGCTCGTCGATGTCCGGCATCTTGCCGCGCAGGATGGGGGTCGGGCGCAGACGGTTGATAACCAGGCGCGCGGGGATCTCCCGCTCACGCAGCAACCGCGCGAGGATCTGCGCGTCGCGCGCACAGACCATATCCGGCGTGGACACGACGAAGGCGCGATCCGCACCGGCAACCGCCGTTTCGAACCCCGCACCGATGCCGGCAGGGCAGTCGATGATGACCTCGTCGTAGTAGTTTGCCAGACCGCGGCAGAGCTTCTGCATATCCTCCGGCTGCGCCAGCCGCTCCAGACTCACGGGAGCCGGCATGACGAACACGTTCGGGCAGATGGGTGAGGGGTACACAGCATCCGACGGCGGACAGTTTCCCGCAATGACGTCGGCGATATCGTACACCGCCTGACCGGCGATGCCGAGCATCACGTCCAGACTGCGAAGTCCCGCGTCGCCGTCTACCAACAGCACGCGCCGACCGCGCCGCGCCAAGGCACAGCCCAAGCCGCCCGAAACGGTGGATTTACCGGCGCCGCCTTTGCCCGATGTGATGACCGAGATCATGCTACCCCTCCTTTTCCCATAGATGATAGTAGTATACCACAGTTTTTTGCGCGTGTAAATATTCTTTTTGGTAAATCCTGTGTGGTTTTTTCTCTTGCATTTTCGGAAAGTATCTGTTATACTGGGGTGTACATACGCGAAACGCACCGACGGAGAGAGTACGTGGGCGCCCCGGCGCACCAGAGAGGGTCGTCACCGGCTGAAAGCGACCTGCCCCGCACCCCACCGAAGTTCACTCCCGAGCGGCGCCCCGAACCCCGATGCGGGCAGTAGGCGGCGACGGCACGACCCCGTTACGGTCGGTTGAGTGCCTGCACCCTTGCGGTGTGGGAATCTGGGTGGTACCACGGAGCGTCGCTTCGTCCCTGTTGGGGCGGGCGGCTTTTTTGTTTTGATAATACAACACCTCATGAGGGAGCCATGAACTCCCCCACCGCCTGCGGCGGAGCCCCCTCGCAGAGGGAGCCATGTTGCCTCCCTTGTGAAAGGGAGGTGGCGCGGCGTCAGCCGTGACGGAGGGATTGTACGGGATTTTCCAATCCCCCAGTCACGCATTCGCGTGACAGCCCCCTTGCTCCAAGGGGGCCGGATCAGAATCACGCCACAGACAGGAGACACGTGATGATCTACAAACATAACAAGACACTGGTTCCGCTTGCTCGTACTCTCCGAAAAAACATGACCAAGCAGGAGCGAAAATTGTGGTATGAATTTTTGCGGACGGCTCCCGTTCGTTTTCAACGGCAAAAACCCATCGGAAACTACATCGTCGATTTTTACTGTGCTGAGGCGAAGCTGGTCATCGAACTCGACGGGTCGCAGCATTACGGCGATGAAGGCCTTGCCGACGATGCCGAGCGGGATGCGTATTTATCCGGTCTCGGACTCACTGTCAAACGGTATTCCAACGCCGACGTCGACACTCGGTTTGACGGCGTGTGTGAAGATATTGTATCATTTTTGAAGGTGGAACAACGCCACTGCGGCGCCACCTCATCCGTCACGGCTGCGCCGTGACACCTTTTTCTCCCGAAACGGGCCCTTTTGTCGGCCTCGAGGAGAAGGCTTGATTGGTCAAATTAAGGAGGTTTTACTCTATGAAAGAACAACTGCAAGCTCTGCGCGAGCGGGCACTGGCGGAGCTCGCCGAGCTCGCTGAACCGCGCGCGCTGGAGGACTTCCGCGTGCGTCTGCTCGGCAAAAAAGGTGAGGTCACCGCACTGCTGCGCGGTATGGGCGCCGTGCCCGCCGAGGAACGCCCCGCGATGGGTCAGCTCATCAACAGCCTGCGCGCCGAGATCGAGGACGCGCTCGCCGCTCGGGAAGCCGAGGTAGCGCTGAAGCTCAAAAACGAGCGTCTCGCCGCCGAGACCCTCGACGTCACCCTGCCCGGCAAGGCCGCGGACAAGGGCGGTCTGCACCCCCTCTCCATCGTGCTGGAGGATCTCATCGACATCTTCCGCTCCATGGGCTTCGACGTGGTGGACGGCCCCGAGGTGGAGACCGAGCATTACTGCTTTGAAGCGCTCAACGTGCCGAAGGATCACCCGGCACGCGATATGCAGGACACCTTCTATCTCGGTGAGGAGCTGCTGCTCCGCACCCAGACCTCCGCGGCGCAGATCCGCGTGATGGAAAACCGCAAGCCCCCCATCCGCATCATCTGCCCCGGTCGCGTGTTCCGTGCCGACGAGGTGGACGCCACCCACTCCCCCGTGTTCCATCAGGTGGAGGGTCTCGTCGTGGACAAGGGCATCACGCTGTGCGACCTCAAGGGCGTGCTGACCCAGTTCGCTCAGGAGATCTACGGCGCGGACACCCGCGTCCGCTTCCGCCCGTCCTTCTTCCCCTTCACCGAGCCCAGCGTCGAGGTCGACGTCTCCTGCTCCGCTTGCGGCGGCACGGGCTGTCGCGTCTGCAAGGGCGCGGGCTGGATCGAAATTCTCGGTGCGGGCATGGTGCATCCCCGCGTGCTCGCGGGCTGCGGCATCGACCCCGAGGAGTATTCCGGCTTCGCGTTCGGTATCGGTCTTGACCGACTCACCACCACCCGCTACAAGATCAGCGATATTCGCCTGCTGTTTGAAAACGATCAGCGGTTCCTGTCACAGTTCAAAGAAGGAGGGAAATAATCATGAAGGTCTCACTGAATTGGCTCCGTCGCTACGTGGATATTTCCGTTTCCGTCGAAGAGCTGTGTGATAAAATGACCATGAGCGGCTTTGAGGTCGACGGCGTGGAGGATCTGTCCAAGACGATGCACAACGTCGTTGCCGCTCGCATCCTGAAGCTCGAAAAGCACCCCGACGCCGACCGCCTGCAGATCTGCACGATGGACGTCGGCGCCGCCGAGCCTATCCGGATCATCACCGGCGCGGACAACGTGTTTGAGGGCGCGCTCGTCCCCGCCGCGCTGCACGAATCGCTGCTGCCGAACGGCACCGTCATCAAGCGCGGCAAGCTGCGCGGTCTGCCCAGCGAGGGTATGCTCTGCTCCGGCGAGGAGCTGTGCCTCAAAGAAGCCGATTACCCCGGTGCGGAGGTGTACGGTATTCTCATCCTTAAGGAGGACGCCGCCCCCGGTACCGATATGCGCGATATTCTGCATCTCAACGACGTCATCATCGATTTCAGTATCACCTCCAACCGCCCCGACTGCCAGAGCATGCTCGGCATCGCGCGCGAGGTGGCGGTGGCGCTGGGTGTGCCGGTGCATCTGCCCGAGCCGTCCTACAAGACGGTGGGCGGCGACGTGAACGATCACATCGCCATCACGGTGGAGGACAGCGACCTCTGCCCCCGTTACATGGGACGGATCGTCAAAAACCTCCGCATCGCGCCGTCTCCCGTGTGGATGCAGGAGTGCCTGAAGGGTGCCGGTATGCGCCCCATTAACAACATCGTCGATATCACCAACTTCGTGATGCTGGAGACGGGTCAGCCGATGCACGCCTTCGACCTGCGTGACATTCGTGGGGCGCAGATCATCGTCCGCCGTGCCAAAGACGGCGAGGAGATCGTCACACTGGACGGCAAGCCGCACACCCTGAACGGCGAGATGCTGGTCATCGCGGATGCCGAAGCCCCCTCCTGCCTTGCCGGTATCATGGGCGGTCTCAACAGCGAGATCAAGCCGGATACCACCGACCTGCTCTTTGAATGTGCCAAGTTCCGCCGCGACAACGTGCGCCGTACCGGCCGTACGCTGGGTATGCGCACCGAGTCCTCCGCCCGCTATGAAAAGGGCGTGGACATCCACGGTGTCGAGTACGCGATGAACCGCGCGCTGCAGCTCATCGACGAGCTGGATGCCGGTGACATCATCGACGGCGTCATCGACCGTTG
>JAGBFF010000016.1 GCA_017936615.1 Clostridia bacterium
ATGTAATCGGTTTGACTGAATTACAACAATATTTCCCGAACCTATTGAAAAACGAAAATCAGAATGGTATAATCACAACCGTTGGTAAGTGTGGTAAAAAGTCATCCCTTGATGCTATACTGCACAGGCTGCTATCAAGGAAAGCAAGTAATTGCTGACTTTTGTTATGGGACAAAGTGTTTAGCGTGAAATCACATAAAAAGGACAAAACTTTTTAGCGTGAACACTCAAATAAACACGACCTTGATTCCCTACAAAAACTAAAATTATCCGCTCGAATTTCTTCGGGCGGATTTTTCTATACGAAATTCTTTTTATTTGCATATTAATGTATTTGTGTTATAATGTTAATATACGACGAGGTGTAATAATGAAAATAGACACTATTACTGTAAACACAGAAGAAATATATGATTATTTTTATCAGGCAGAATTAGAATTAAAAAACAAAAATAGATTTCATAATGAAAAATTAGATAAAATTATTAATTACATTTTCTCGAGCGAAGCAAATAAAATAACTATAAAAAAAGGAACTATCTTATACAGAGCGAGGATTTATGACAATCCAGATGCCGAGCTAAAACATAGTGCTTTTTCGGAAAGTAAATTCAAAGGATATAATGCGATTGAGTCCTATGTTAATTTAAATTTCGATAAAGTTATAGATGGCAGGTGCAATCCGTACGGAATTCCATATTTATATGCATCCCAATCTCAACAATGCTGCATCCACGAAGTGAGACCTATTATAGAAGAATATGTTAGTGTTGCAGAAATTGATGTGCTTAATAACTTGAAAATTTTAGATTTGTCAACTGAAACGATTTTCCTAATGAAATCTTTCAATGAAGAACAAATTAACAGTATTCCTATTCCTGTTTTTTGTCAACATTTGTATAAATTATTCAAAAGGCCATACCAACAGCGATGTGATTATTTGGTAACACAATATGTCGCAGAAAAAATAAAAAATTATGGATATGACGGGATTAGATATACATCATCCTTATATAAAGGTGAACAGAACCAAAACTATGTGATTTTTTCTTTTGAAAAATGCAAAGCAATAAATTCAAGGTTATTTAAAATTACTGGTAATATGATTTCATATGAATAATTTCCAATTATTTCCTGTTAGTCCACTCTTAACCCGAAAGTGCGAGAAAAAGAGAGAAAAAAAGGATCCTCTTAATTTCCAAATTGCACTCCGCAAATTCTCATTAGACTTGACCCGATGATGAGAAAAACGGAGAGATAATTGGAGAAAAAGAGGAAGAACGAGGGCGGATCAAAATGGAGAGAATTTGAGAGAGTGGGAGAAAAAAAGAAATTGTCCTTTTGACGCTAAAAAGGTTTGTCCTGTAACAACTTTATAAAACAAATTTATCCGCCCGAGGAAACGCGGGCGAATTTCCGTTTACAACAAAGGCCGAGCGATGAAAATCGCTCGGCCTTTGCAGTTATATCAGGAGTATCGGATTATTCCGTACGGCGCTTTTTGTTGATCAGCACGATCGCCATAACAGCGAAGAACATGCCGCTCAGAGCGAGCACATACGGCAGGCTGCTTTCGCCGGTGGGAGGCGTGACGATGACGTCGAGCTTGGCGTCGCAATCATCGCACATACCGTCGCCGTCTACGTCAGCATGCTCCAGAGCGTCGACCTCTTCTTGAGCAACCAGGACGGTGTCGCAACGATCGCAATGCTTGCCTTCGGTCAGACCGGGCTCGTCGCAGGTCGGCTCCTTGGCAGCGTCGATCACTTCGTTGTGACCCAGCGCCTCGATCGGCTCCTGCTCAACCAGGACTTCGTCGCAGCGGTCGCAGTGCTTACCGTCGGTCAGACCCGGCTCGGTGCAGGTAGCTTCCGTGCCCTTGTCAACGATCTCGATGTGCTTCAGCGCCTCGATCGGCTCCTGAGCGACCAGGATCTCCTTGCAACGGTCGCAGTGCTTACCGTCGGTCAGGCCCGGTTCGGTGCACTTGGCTTCATAGCCCTTGTCGACAATTTCGATGTGCTTCAGCGCTTCGATCTCGGTCTGAGGGATCAGAATCTCCTTGCAGCGCTTGCAGTGCTTGCCTTCGGTCCAACCGCTTTCGGTGCAGGAGGGATCTGCCGCCTTGTCGATCGCTTCCACGTGGCCCTTTGCATCGATCTTTTCGCCGGTTGCCAGCGTCTTCTTGCAAACGGAGCAGTACAGATCGGCTTTCTTGCCTTCTTCAAGGCAGTTGGCTTCCTTGGCATCGACGAACGAGGTCGTAGCGTGTGTACAGTCAGTGTCGTTGATCACCGTAGTGTAATGCGTGGTGATCTGGGTGGAGGTGCCACCGGAATAGGTGACCTTGATGCTCTTCACGCGGACCTGTGCGCTCAACTTGGTAACCACAAAGCTGTCCACCGGAGCGCTGAAGGTAACGGTAACGACAGAACCGCTGGCAGTGAACGTGGCGCCGGAGATGGAGTTTTTCAGTGCAGTAGCGTAGCTGCTGCTGCCGCAGGTGAACTCGATCTTGGTCATCTTGGGATACGCAACGGTCAGCTTGGAGCTGGCGTAGAAACGAGCCGGGTTGGCATAATCACCAATGGCGGTAGTAGAAGCGGCTTTATCGTTGGTCACGGTAATGCCGTTCTGCTGCCATACCTGCTTGGTGCTGGTCTTTTCGGTGCGCTGTGCTTTGTTCGCAAAGCTGATATCGGCAGTGCCGGTGATCGTGGTGGTCTTTTCGGCATCGTACGTATACAGAGCATACAGTACGGTGTCAGCGTTAGCGGTGTAGGTCTTGCCGGCTTCCGTGTAAGCGGGCTTCGCCGTGACGTTGTCAACAGCAGCCTTGGTCCAGCCGAGGAAGGTGTAGCCCGTAGGAGCGGTAGCGGTGGGCAGAGTCACGCCGTTCTTGTCGCAAACCATGGGAGCAACGGCAGTCACACCCGTGGGAACGAGGAAGTGAATGGTGTACGTGGGCTCTTCAGGCTTTTCCTCATCGCAAACGGTGCAGAAGCCGTCTTTATAATCGTGGCCCTCGGACGTTACCTTGTCGTCCTCATAGCTGTGACCGCACAGGCCGCAGGTGTAGGTCGTGTAACCGTCCTCGGTGCAGGTGGGATCCACAACGACCGCGGAGTACTCGTGGATGCAGTCCTTGATGATATAGAAGCTGATCTCGAACAAGTCGGTCAGGTTCGAGGTGCTGTAGGTGCTCCAGTTGTTCATGGAAGCATACCACTCCAGATAGTTGCCGCGACCGACGTTCTTGACGTAGTAGAGGCTGTCCGAGCCGGCCTTCGCCGTCAGGGTCCACTTATCGTGAGCACCGGTATCGTTCAGAGAACTGTAGCTAGCTGCCAGAGCCAGCTTGCTGCCGGTCTCGGAAACGAAGGAGTAGGAACCGTCGTCGTTGACGGTGACGACCCACGTCTCAGCAGCGGTGACACCGCTGAAGCCGCCGGAAACGTCAATACCCTTGTTGTAGTAAGAGCTGGCAGAAACCTTGTTCGCGGACAAAGCCATGTTGTGAGCGGGGGCGTAGATGACGACCTTTTCACCCGTCACAGGCAGGCGGGGCTGCTCAGCACCGCAGGCGCTGCACGCGCCGTCAGTGTAGGTGTGGGCAATCTTCGTGGTGAAGTTGTCCTTGTAGCTCTTACTGCACTTGCTGCAAACGTAGGGGGTGTAACCCTCTTCGGTGCAGGTGGCAGCAACGGGAGTACCGGCCTCATAGTTGTGATCGCAGGAAGCCGAGTTCTTGGCTTCGCCGGAAGGCGTGGCCATATCGTCCGGGATCTCTTCGCCGAAGAGCAGGAAAGCAAACTCGGGATAGTCGACGAAGACGTTACGGGTGCCGGTGATGGACTCGACGGAGTCGTTGCGGCCCAATTCCCACGTATCGACGGGGTCGGCTTCCATCCACTCGAGCAGAACGTCCAGGCTCTCCATCACACCGGAGGAACCCCAGGTGGTGTACTCGCCGTTGCCGTTGACGTTGCCCCAACGGACGTAGACGTACAGGAAGATACGGCTCACGTCACCGCGGAGATCCAACGTGTTGTTGGATGCTGCGTTGGGGTTGTAGAAGCCACTGCTCTTGCCGTAGGCCTTGTTGCTACGGGAGGAGTTTTCGCTGGAAGCGGTGGGGCGCAGCATCATGATGTCGTTTTCATCACGGCCGCCCAAGCCCTTGCTGTTGGGCCAGGTGTGCTCACGATTCCAGGAAGGGGAGGAGCCCCAAGCCGGACCGATCGCGGTGCCGGAATAGAAGGAGGAAATCGCTTTGCTATCCTTACCGCTGTTCTGGCAGTCGGTATACTGATACAGATTTTTGGTAGCATCATAGCTGGTTACATAACTATGATTATCCGTCATCAGATCCTGCAGCGCCTTATACAGAGCGCTGTTGGGAGCGGTGGTAGTGTTGGTGCCACCGGGAATGGCGGACAGATCGTTATAGGTGTTTTCGCCGGTGTAAAATGCTTCCGCATTCGGGGACAGGAAGGTCGCAGTTTCACTGCGGGTGCCCCAGTTGTAGATGTACTTGCCGGTAGAGTCATATACATACTCAACCGTAGCGGCATCTGCAGCACTCAGGGACAGGGGCAGCAGGCTAAAGCACAGGACTAACGCCATGAGCATAGCCACGCTGTGTTTCAAGAGTTGCTTCATAAAACGATACTCCTTTTCTTTTTTTGTATGCTTTACATACATAAATTTATTCTAGCAGATTCTTCCGGTAGAAGCAACCACAATTTTGGAAAATAATCATAAAAAAAGAAAAAAATTCAAGAAATTTGCCGCGGTATACCGAAAATTTCGAATTCCTGTGTAGGGGGAGAGTGATAGCGGTTTTGTTGCGTGATTTTTTGTTGCAACGGTGTGAGGAAAGGTGTACAATACACGTAGGATGACTACGGAAGGAGACGATACCATGTACACCATCTATGTAAAATTTGATTGTATTCCCGGCAAGCGCGAAGCGTTTATCGAGCGGGTGAAGGCGGAGGGGATCTTGGATGCCATTCGCGCGGAGGACGGCTGCATCCGCTATGATTACTACCTTTCCGAAAAGGATGAGACCGAGCTGCTGCTTATTGAGCAGTGGGAGTCGAAACGGCATCAGCAGATCCACATTGAGCAGCCTCACATGGCGCAGCTGCGCGAACTGAAGGGTGATTACATTATCAGCACCACCCTTGGTGAGATTGAGCTAAAATAAAAATCGTGTGACGCCGCTCGGGAAATTGACAGCGTCCCGAGTGGTATTCTATGCTGTAATCAGAATGAAGAACGGAGGGGTCATATGAGCAGAAAATCAGTGAATATTCGTCGCGCGATGGCTTGCGCCTTGGTGGTGCTGCTGTGTCTGATGGCGGTGACCGCTTGCGGTGATACAAAACCGGAAAGCACGTCTGCGACTACCTCTAAAACATCCTCTGCGACCTCGGGTGATGCCACAACCACCACGACGAAGGAAACGGTAACCACGACCGTCCCGAGCGGTAGTACCGATAGTACGCCGCCGGAGACGGGACCGTTTACGGTACTTACCGAAGGTGTGGAGGCGGATGCCATCCGCTATTACCAAGGCTCGGAAAACTATCCGTTTTCTGTGATCGAAAAAGACGGAAAATGCGGTGTGATCGATTATGAGGGGAATCTGGTCGTGCCGATGAACTATGAGGCGATCGCACTGACAACGACCTATGCGTACAGCGAGGAGATCAAACTGTGCATCATGGACGGATACCCGACGGAGGTGTATTGGATCGAAGCCGACGGTACGCTGGTTCAGGATGAAGGCGAGGGCTGGGGCTTTGAGTACAGCGAAGACGTCTGCTGGTATGACGGCAAGCCGATCATCGTGGATATGTTTGGCCCTTACGATGCTGATCGGGGATACGACTACGACGAGTATTGTTATCTGATGGAGGGGTACGTGACGTTTGGGTTGGATTTCACAGCCTACGGACTGCCGTCGGTCATTCCCATTCGGGAAGTGAGCGAGCTGGGGGAGGAAGAACTGACGTACGCTTCGGATAACTACGCGTTGTTTGACCTCAAAACCGCGAAGCTGTTGACGGGATTTATCTACGAGGACTACGCTTATGGATTTGTTAACGGACTGATGGCGGTGAAGCGTAACGGTAAATGGGGCTATATCCGTGAAAACGGCACGGTAGTGACGGGCTTTGTATACGACCCCGTTGTGCAGGAAGAGTACGCTGATGGGTATACTTATTCGGCGCTGTACACCCCTATTAACGGCTACATTGCGGTAAGTCAGCGGGGAAAGTGGGGTATCATCGATACTGACGGAAAAACCGTGGTAACACCGCAGTTTGAGGGTATCACGCAGGTGGACGAGCAGGGCCGATTCTGGTTCAAGCAGAACGGTACCTGGACAGCGGCGAAGCTGAACAAATAAACAAACGGGCGGCAGAGATCCTGCCGCCCGTTTTTGCGATCTCTCGCCCGAGTAGAGAGCCGAGAGGGGGATTCTACTGCCGCGTCGCGCATCGTATAGCCTATTGCACACGGAGTAGATTGCCTTTGCACGCGGCACGCCGTATACTGTGAGCAGTATGCGAAAGGGTGATGGATATGCAATTGGATCAGGTTAAGATCGTGGCGGATTCTTCGTCGGACGTGTTGGCGATGAAAGGGGTCGCGTTTGAAACGGCGCCGCTGAAGATCATCACGGCGGAGAAGGAATACGTGGATAATGCCGTGCTGGACGTACGAGGCATGGTGGAAGAGCTGCAGCGGTATAAAGGGAAGTCGTCCACCTCTTGTCCGAATACCGCAGAGTGGTTGGCAGCGTTTGGCGAAGCACGATGGGTGTTCTGCGTGACTATCACAGGAACGCTGTCGGGCAGCTACAACGCGGCGTGTATGGCGAAGGAAGTTTACGAGGAGGCGCACCCTGATCGGCGCGTGTTTGTGTTGAATACGCTGAGCGCCGGACCGGAGATCTGCCTGATCTTGGAGAGGCTGCAGCAACTGGTGATGCAGGGGCTTACGTTTGAAGAGGTCGTGGAACGCATCACGTCCTACCGCGAGAACACGGGGCTGTTGTTTATGCTGGAATCACTGCAAAACTTTGCGAAAAACGGGAGAGTCAGTCCGCTCCTCGCACGTGTGGTCGGGGTCCTCGGCGTGCGGGTCGTGGGGAAGGCGAGTGACGTGGGCGATCTGGAGCCACTGGACAAATGCCGCGGCGAGCAAAAAGCGTTGAGCGACGTGGTGCGGCGATTGGAAGAGCAAGGGTTTGTCGGTGGTCGGGTACGCATTGCGCATTGTTTTAACGAAGCGGCGGCACTTGAACTGAAATCGCAGATCACGGCGGGATTTCCTACAGCCGAAGTGGTGATTTATCCGTGCCGCGGTCTGTGCAGCTTTTATGCCGAGCGCGGAGGGTTGCTTGTGGGTTTGAAAAAGCGGAGGTATAATACAACAGGCGGCAGGGAATTCCTGCCGCCTGTTTGGATCAATAGCACCGTTTACAGGGTTCGTACCCCAGGTTGACCGCTTCATCGAGCGATACCTGTGAGGGATTTTTCATATTACTGCATCCGGATCTGCTGTGATATTTACTGCCGGATTGCGGGATCCATACCATAACGACCATGTCTTTTGTTGTGGTCGTGGCTCGTTTGGTGGTTGCAGTTGTTATCTTCTTGATGGTCGTAGTGGTTCGCTTGGCGGTTGTTGTGACCGCAGAGCTGTCTTCAAGGTGGCTTGCGCCCGTGGCGTAATCAATGACGATGCCCGGTTGGACGTTGTAAACGTACACGTTGAAGCAAACGCCCTCGCCACCGTCTTCGATGGAATAGGCTTCCAACTGTACACCGCTTGGCAGCAGATCGTTACCCTTGTAGATCGGCGTGACGCGGTAGGCAACGTGGTTGCCGGTTTCGTGTATGTAATCGGCGATCATATTTTCAAACGGCAGCATTCCTTTGGTGTTCATATACCGCGTGCCGGTGATGAGGTTCTTTTTGTTGGCGTTTTCTGCCGACAGCTGCCAACCGATCAGATGGGAGCGGTTGTAGAGGTATTTGCCATCCACTGAATCGTACGTTGCCTGTACCCAACCGGAGGGCTTGATGCTGCTGATGCTGCCGCGCTCCTCGCCGTCGGCGGGCATGATCTCCTTGCCGCAGGAGGCGAGCGCCGTACCGCAGCGGCCGAGGCTGTCCAACTCGGAATAGCGCTCGTACGCGGTGGTGGTCAGCTCCGTCTTTGAGAAGGAGGGGATGTTGTCGTTTAGTACAACATACGGACTGCCACTGTAGGCGGGGATCGCCGCAGGCGCCGACGGCTTGGTGCCCTGCGTTACGGTTGGGACGACAGCCGTTGTGACGTTGACGGTGGTTACGACTGCGGTTGTGCTGCTTCCCGAAAGGGTGGTTGTGGTTTCGTCGGTGATCATCCCCGTGCTTGTCGGGAGCGCTGTGGTGACGACGGTGGTGGATGCGGTATGATCGACGGTGTCCGTTGTGCAGGCGGTGGGCAGGACAGTGACGAAGCACAGGATCGCTGCCAGCAGTATTGCTTGCCAACGCTTTATACTCACTACTTTCATATTACGATCTCCCATACACTTCCAACGTGATCTTTTTGTGTGATGAACCGACGAAATTCTCGGTTCTTATTTTTTTGAAACCGTTTTCCTTTAAATCGAAATCAAAATACCGATCACCGGGGTAGTCGCGGTTCCAAGAGAACAGATACCACTCCTCGGCGGCCTCGGCGGGGATATCCACATTTTCGATGAAGCAAAAATCATTCGTTCCGGCGAGTACAAGGAAATCCTCGCTGACTGCCAGTTTTTCCTCCGATTCAAATTGCTTTGCCGAGTAGGCGTTGAGGAACAGCTTGCCGTCACCGACAAGCTCCAGCAGTTTTTCGCGCAGAACACGATCCTGACTTTGACGGCGACCGCCGAACAGCAGACCGCCGGATTTATCCAGACACAGCACGATCTTCATAGTATCCCTCCTGAACCGAATACGATTACAGTATAGCGTGTCTCCCGCAAAAAAGCAAGGTGGTTAAAGGTTGCCTTCGCGGCGCTTGCGACGGCGGACGCGGTTGATATGTCGCTCAAAGTTGCCGCTGTCGATGAGTGCCGCCAGCACGAACTGAATGAAGGTCGGCACGGTGCAGGAATAAAATCCGAGGCGTTCTTCATACGTACCGATCAGTGTGTTAGGCAGTACCATATAGGCCACACGCAGGGAGGGAGACACGGTTTTGGAGAACGTATTCATATAGATCACGTTATCGGCGGCAGTGTGGGAAAAGAGTGTTTCCTCTGCTTTTTTGGACAGCGAAAACTCCGACTCGAAGTCATCCTCGACCAGATAGCGACCGGCGGTCGCCGCCCAACGCAGGTACTCGTGCCGCTTGGAGGCGTTGGCAGTGACGCCGCTGGGAAAGCTGCGGTAAGGGGAGATATGCAGTACCGAAGCGTCGGTCGCCCACAGTGCTGTACTGTCGATGCCGTCACTGCCGAGCGGTAAGCGACGGTAGGTGACGTCCGAGGCGCGGTAGACCTGCTCGATCTGCTTGTAGGAGGGGACTTCGATGGCGTAGATGCGGTCGCGCCCGAGAAGTTCTACGATCAAGCTGTACAAATATTCCGAGCCGGAGCCAATGACGATCTGGTCGGGGGTGGCTATGATGCCGCGGCTACGCGCCAGATAACGGCGGATCGCTTCACGCAGCTCGGTACAGCCGGTGTTCGGGGCACGGTCCAGGATGGTGTCGCCGCGTTCGCTGATGACGGCTCGCATTGTTTTGGCGAGTACCGAGAACGGAAATTCCGGCGCTTCGGCGGAGCGGTGGGGTGTCGGCGCGGTCAGCGGTGCATTTTGTGCGGCGGCGAAGCCGTCGTCTGTACGAAAGCAGACGAAATAACCGCTGCGTTCCCGCGGTTCGATATACCCCTCATCATACAGCAGGGCGTAAGCGTGCTCCACCGTGACGGTGCTGACCGCCGTTTCGTCCGCTATGGTGCGTTTGGAAGGGAGCTTACTGCCGTAAGGATAGATCTCCCGAACGATGTCGTCCCGTACTTGTCGGTAGAGCTGCAGGTATGCCGGTATGCGGTCGGTTTTTTCAATATGATATCTCATCTGGTTATATAATTTACTCCTATTCTGACTATTTTTATAGAACCAAAATCAGTATATACTGTTTTTATCAAAAAAGCAAGGGGGAGTACGGTGTCGCATAATCATCAAAAAAAGATTGCGGTCATCAACGATTTCTGCGGCTTTGGTCGATGCTCGATTGCGGCGGCGCTGCCGATCATTTCGGCACTTAAGGTGCAGTGCTGCCCGTTGCCCACCTCGATCCTTTCCAACCATACCGGCTTTGACAGCTTTTACTATACCGATTTTACCGCGCATATGGATGCGTATATCGACGAGTGGGCCAAGATGGATCTGCAGTTCAGTGGGATTCTGACAGGGTTTCTTGGCTCACCTGAACAAATTGATATTGTGCATCGGTTTTTGGAGCGGTTCAAGACCGAGCAGAATGTGACGGTGGTCGATCCGGTGATGGGAGATTACGGTAAGCTGTATCCCACCTATTCACCTGATCTGGCGGCGCAGATGGGAACGCTGCTGCCATATGCAGATATTTTGACGCCCAATCTTACCGAAGCGTGTATCCTGACAGGTACGGCCTACCGTCCCGATATGGATGGACGCGAATTGGAGAAATTGTGTGAGAAATTGCACGCAATGGGGCCGAGCAAGGTCGTCATTTCGGGTTTGGAGCGCGGAGAGGATCTGGAGAATTTCATTTACGAAGCCGGTAAGCCGTCGATGGCGGTTCGGGAACACAAGGTGGGGCCGTGCCGCTCGGGGACGGGGGACGTATTTTCCTCTATTATCGCTGCGGATGCGGTAAATGGGGTGGAGCTGACCGAATCGGTGCGGCACGCGTCTGCCTTTATCGCTAAGGTGTTGCGCCGTACGGTGGAGCTTGATCTTCCCAAAACCGACGGGCTGTGCTTTGAAGAATTTTTAACGGAAATCAGGATGAACTGTGAAGATTCAGAAGATTAAACATATGTGTTTTGCGGGTGTGCTGACGGCGGCAGTATTTCTGTTTACGGCCTACTTTCACATTCCGAGCCATACCGGGTATACTCACGTGGGGGATGGGTTTATCTATTTAGCGGCGTGTTTACTGCCGTTGCCGTATGCCGTGTTTGTCGGTGCCGGCGGTGCCGCGCTTGCCGATTGTCTGACGGGTTTCGCTTTGTGGGCTCCGGCTTCGGTCGTTATCAAAACCGTTGCGGTGCTCTGCTTTTCCCGTCGCACCCGACGGATCGTATCACCGCGCAATCTGACGGCGCTGCTGCCGGCAGCGGCGATCTGCGTGGGCGGGTATTATCTGTATGAGGCGTTGATAACCGGCAACGGTATCGCTCCACTTGCCGGTATTCCCGGTTACATTACACAATCCGTGTTAAGCTCGGTGGTGTTTGTCGTGCTGGGAGCGGCGCTGGACAACCTGCGTATCAAAGACTTTTTTCAAAACGGAGGACGGTAAGAATGATGACCATTACGTATCCTGTGAAAAACGGGCTGTATGTGAATATGACCAATCGCTGCCCCTGTGCGTGTACGTTCTGTCTGCGGCAGAACGGAGAGAGCGTGTACGGCTCCGAGCCGTTGTGGCTGGACCGCGAGCCGACGGTAGAGGAGGTCTGCGCCGACATCGACTCCCGAGATCTTTCGCAGTACAGCGAGGTGGTGTTTTGCGGCTACGGCGAGCCGACGGAGCGGCTCGACGATCTGCTGAAGGTGGCGGCATATATCAAGGAAAACTGTGCGATCTCGATCCGTATCAATACCAACGGCCTTTCGGATCTGATCCACGGTGAGCGTACCGCGCCCAAACTGAAAGGGTTGATCGATACGGTGTCGGTCAGCCTCAACGCGACAAACGCCGAAGCGTATAACGCCGTTGTCCGCCCGAAGTTCGGTATCGGCTCCTACGATGCGATGCTCAAATTCACCGAGGATTGTGTACAGTATGTGCCGCACGTGGTGATGACGGTGGTGGACGTGGTGACCTCGCCCAAGGAGCAGGAGCGGTGTCGCTGCATCTGCGAGTCGATCGGCGCGACGCTCAGGGTGCGTCCTTACGAAGAATAACATTGGGCGCGTCCCGCATCTCCGTGGTAACACTGCCACGGAGATTTTTGTTTTTTTCAAATTAACAAAACATCAACAACTTGCAAAACAATCACAAACAACTGAGGGGTATACTGAAGCCACAATCAACGAAAAGGAGAGCATAACAATGTCCAAATTTGCAGAGGCCAATGACAAGATCGCAGAAAAGGTGGTTGAGTGCTACAAAAAGATCGAAAGCGGTGTCGTGGGAGGATATAAGAAAATAGAAACCGGTGTCGTCGATGGATTTGGTAAGGTGACCGACAAATGTGTGGAAGCCCTGTTCGCCAGAGAGGGAGAGACCGTCGAGGAAGCCAAAGCACGCCTGCGCGGTGATGAGAAAAAAGGAGAATGATGACTATGAACGATCAGGAATTTCTTGCGCGAAAGATCCGTACGCAGTATGTAGAAAAGGAACAGACCGAGCTTGATGAGCTCAAAGCGTTGGATGCCAAAGTGAAGCATCCCGCAACGGTGTTCGCGTATTTATTTGGTTGCATCGGTGCCATCGTTATGGGCAGCGGTATGAGCCTCATTATGACGGATATTGGGGAAAGGATCGGTATTACCGATGCCATGGTGCTCGGCATCACTGTGGGTGCTGTCGGTCTGCTGATGGCGCTGATCAACTTTCCTATTTACAAGCGGATCCTCGGCGCGCGTCGACAAAAGTATGCGGATAAGATCCTTGAACTTAGTGAGAAGATCATAAAAGCGTGAGGTCGTTATGGTATCGGTCACGTGCAGCGGAAAACAATGGCGTTTTGTAAGACGGGGCGTGATTCGCCCCGTCTTTCCCTGTATGGTATCGCATTTTTGTAAACAAAACTTTAACATCTCGGCGATATACTGTATACTAAAAGGATAGGAGGTGTGTTGGTTGTTCAAAATTCTGGTAGTGGAGGACGATCGTGAGCTCAATCGCTCGGTTTGTTTGTTTTTGAATCAGAGCGGTTATGAGGCAACGGGTTGTCTCGGCGCTGAAGAAGCGTACGACGCGATGTACGAAACTGTGTTTGACCTGATCGTTTCGGATATTATGATGCCGGACGTTGATGGCTTTGAGTTCGTCCAAACGGTGCGGATGCTCAACGAGAACATTCCGATCCTGTTTATGACCGCTCGTGACGATTTTGCCGCCAAGCAGCGCGGGTATCGCGTTGGTGCGGATGACTATATGGTAAAGCCTATCGATCTGGACGAACTGTTTTTGCGTATCGGTGCGTTGCTGCGCCGTGCTAAAATTGCCTCCAGCCGCCGCCTGGAGGTCGGTCGTTTTGTGATGGATGCCGATGAGCATACCGCGTATCTCGGTGATGATGAGATCGCGCTGACCCAGCGCGAATTTAATCTGCTTTATAAGCTGCTCTCGTATCCCAAAAAGACCTTCACCCGTACGCAGTTGATGGATGAGTTCTGGGATGCGGATTCCTCGTCGGGACCACGGACGGTGGACGTCTATATGACGAAGCTGCGTGCCAAGCTTTCGGAGTGCGATGACTTTGAGATCGTGACGGTCCACGGCCTCGGATACAAGGCGGTGCTGAAATGAAACAGGACACCAAGGTGCGGCGCGTGCTGCGCGAGGTGCAACGCGGCGTTGTTTTCTTCTTGCTGGTAGCCTTCGTGATCACCTGTTGTATCACGTTGTTTGTATCTCTGCTGTCGGCGGAGATGGGCCTTGAATTTACGAGTGACAACATTGAACAGGCGGCGAAACTGACGTTTTTGAACGTTATAGCTATCAGCGTGCTGTTCACTGTGATGGATGCCATCCGACGGTATGTGGTGGTGCGGCGTCCGGTAAAAAGGATCACCGATGCTGCTGAACGTATGATGCAGGGCGATTTTTCGGTGCGTATCGCGCCGGTGCACGGTGCGCTGGACGAGGACAGCTTTAACACCATTGCCGATTACCTGAACCGCATGGCAGAGGAGCTGTCGGGTGCAGAAACGCTCCGTACGGATTTTATTGCGAACGTATCGCACGAGTTAAAAACGCCGTTGGCGGTGATACAGAATTATGCAGCGCTGCTTCAAAAACCGGGCTTGAGCGAGGAACAGCGCGCGGAGTATACGACGGCGATCGTCGTCTCTTCGCGGCGGCTCGCGAACCTCATTACGAACATCCTCAAGCTCAACAAATTGGAAAATCAGCAGGTCTTTCCGACAGCCGAGCAGTATGATCTGAGCGAACAGCTTTGTGCGTGCGTATTACAGTTTGAGACTCTGTGGGAGGAAAAGAGAATCGACATTCACACCGATATCGCCGACGGTGTTATCGTGTGTGCCGATGCCGAGCTGTTGTCGCTGGTTTGGAACAATCTGTTGTCCAATGCGTTCAAGTTCACGGACAGCGGTGGCCGGGTGTCGGTGATACTGAGTGCCGACGAGGATTCAGCGACGGTGGCGGTTGAGGATACCGGTTGCGGTATCAGCCGCGAGGTCGGCCGTCATATGTTTGAAAAATTTTATCAAGGTGACACCTCACGCGCTACACAGGGTAATGGGCTGGGTCTGGCGCTTGTCAAACGCGTGGTGGATATTATCGGCGGTGATATTACCGTCGAGAGCGAAGTGGGATGCGGCAGCAGATTTGCTGTCCGTTTGCGAAGGGGCGCATATCGTGCGTTGGAAAACACTATGGAATAAGTTGTTATACCCGCCGATCTGGTTGATCGTGGTACTGACTGTATTTAGTATCGTGGCGCTGCTCGTGATTCTTTTGAATGGGTGGGGAAGGTATCCTCTTGCGTGCGTATGCTATGTGCCGGCGGCGTATGCAGTGACCACGTTGACAGCCGCAGGTATTGTCGCTTTCCCAAGCGGCTTCCGTAATGCCAAACAGAGGATATACAGCTATCCTCTCGGTAACCGCTTGATGACCGATGCGAGGCTTCAAACCAAGGTACGGCTGCATATATCACTGACCACCAATCTGTTGTTTGCTGCGGCCCATGTCATTGCAGGCTGGTGGTATCGCACGGCGTGGTTTATCGTGCTGGCGGGATATTACACGGTTTTGGCTGTGATGCGGTTTTTGCTGTTGAGATTTGTCCGCCGCAACATCTTGGGTGACAGCCTATATAAAGAACTGCGGCGCAGTCGGACGTGTGCTTGGGTTCTATTGCTTCTCAACTTGGTGCTGACTGCTATCGTGCTGATGATCCTGTTCCAAAATAAAGGGCATAAATATCATGGCATGCTGATCTATGTCGTAGCAGTCTACACCTTCTATATGACGATCACGGCGGTGATCGATATTGCACGGAGCAAGCGGTATCACAGCCCGGTCATAGCTATGACAAAGGTGATTAAACTGGCAGCGGCGCTGGTTTCGGTACTGGCCATGGAAACAGCCATGCTAACGCAGTTCAGCAAAGAGGGGTCGGTCGCGTTCCGTCAGATCATGGTATCGGTTACCGGTGGAGCGATCGCCCTGATCGTTACGGCACTATCGGTGGGTATTCTCGTCCGAACGGGACGGGAGATCCGAAAGCTGGCAAAGGAGAAAATACATGAGTGAGCAAAACAAGGTGTTTGAGTACAACTATTCCGCCAAGGAGCAGGCGGAGATCAAGCGTATTCGTGAGAAATACGAACCCCCCCGCACAGAAAGCAAGCTGGAGCAGCTGCGCCGTTTAGATGCCGGTGTGACTCAAAAGGCGAGTGTGTGGGCACTGGTAGTGGGCGTGGTCGGTGCTTTGGTCATGGGTGGCGGTATGAGCTTAGTGATGACCGATCTCGGTGATAAGCTCGGTTTACCGTATGCCATGGCGATCGGTGTAGTGCTCGGTGTGATCGGGCTCGTTGGCGTGGCACTGGCCTATCCGCTGTACAACCGCGTTGTTGCAAAGGAACGGGAACGCATTGCTCCGGAAATTTTGCGCCTGACAGAGGAATTGATGAAATGACAAAAGCAGCCGTTCGGCTGCTTTTCCGTTTAGTATACCAAACCGACCACTTGCCGCAGAACACTTGCACAGTGGATGGGGATGTGCTACGATAAGATTGTCGGGGGGTTGCCGTGATGAGATGTCGCATTATTATTGATCCGCAGCGCGAGGAGGAAGTGCTGATATATACGCACGAAAAAACGCCGCTGGTCGAGTCGATCGAACGGCTGGCAGGTACGCAGAATACGCCGTTGGTCGGGTACAGCGAGCGTGAGATCGTGCCGCTGTCGTTGCCCGACGTCGTGTGCTTCGCCGTTGAGGAGGGCAAGGTGTATGCGTTGTGCGGTGAGCGGCGCTTGCTGATGAAGTGCCGCCTGTATCAGTTGGAAGGCTGCCTGCCGATGGAGTTTGTAAAGATCAATCAGTCCTGTCTTGCTAATCTGCGGCAGGTTGAGCGCTTTGCCGTATCCATTGGCGGATCGCTGAATGTCTGTTTCAAAAACGGGCACAGTGACTATGTCTCGCGGCGACAGCTGAAAACTGTCAAAGAAAAGGTGGGGATGATCGTATGAACCGATATATAAAGGAGTTTTTACATCGGGGACTGTTGTTTGGCGGGTTCGGCCCGATCGTGATCGGCATTGTGTATTACATTCTGGAGCAGAGCGTCCCCGATTTTTCGCTAAGCGGTCCGCAGGTGTGCTTGGCAATCGTTTCCACCTACGTGTTGGCGTTTCTGCAGGCAGGTGCCTCGGTGTTTCATCAGATCGAAGCGTGGGCGATTCCCAAAGCGTTGCTGTGCCACTTTTCCGTGCTGTACGCGGCGTACGTGCTGTGCTATTGGGTAAACGCCTGGATCCCATTCGAGCCGCTGGTGCTGCTGATCTTTACGGCGACGTTTGTTATCGGGTACCTGCTGATTTGTGTGATCGTCTATCTTTCCACGAGGATCATCAGCCGAAGGTTAAACGAAAAATTGAGGTAAAAACAAGGCGGAGCGGTTTGCCCGTTGTTCTTAACGGAGTAAATGGTGCGGTATGTAACCGGAAGGCATAATGCCTTCCGGTTACTGCTGTTTTTAGGCATTTAACGCTGCCATTTGCAGTTC
>JAGBFF010000017.1 GCA_017936615.1 Clostridia bacterium
AGGTGTGGCGGAGAGGAAGGGATTCGAACCCTTGGCTCTTTCGAGTCACTGGTTTTCAAGACCAGCTCCATAAACCGCTCGGACACCTCTCCGTATCGACGACGGTATTGATTTTATCATTTTTAATGGCGGATGTCAACACCAAAAACCAACTTCGCGCAAAAAAATCCATCAAATTTCCAACACCTGAAGCAGATCCAGCGGTTGGTGGAGCAAAATTTCTGCACCGGCACGGCGCAGCTCTTCTTCCCCACGGAATCCCCAAACCGCACCGCCGCATACCAATCCGGCATTATGCGCCGTCTCGACATCCACATTAGAATCGCCAACGAACAAGGTACGCTCCGCTACTGTGCCACAATCGGAAAGCGCCATCTGCACCACCTGCGGATGCGGCTTGTTGGGGCGATCCGCCGCACTGCCGTATACGCAACAAAAACCGTACGGTTCAAAGAATTTTTTCGCCAATCGACGTGCCTGTGCCTCCGCTTTGTTCGTCACGACCCCCATGCGGTAACCGTGCTCCTTCAGCTTATCCAACAGTGGTACGATCCCGTCGTACGGCGCCGTTTTGTCGGCACAGTGGGCATCATACACCTCAATGAAGCGGGCGAACGCCTTATCCAATTCGTCATCGGACAGCTTACCGCCAAAGGCGCGCTCCAGCAACTTACGGATACCGTTGCCGACGAACTGATGGTACGCATCCCGATTATGAACAGGCGAACCGTCTGCATTACCGAAGCCCCACTCAGCCAGTACCTGTTCGGTTGCCCGGGCGAGGTCGTCGATGGTATCGATCAGCGTACCGTCTAAATCAAATAAAATGGTATCCCACTGTGCCATTATATATCTCCTTAGCGTTTTCTGCGCTTCTTAAAGAACCGCACCACAAACAATCCTAAAAATCCAACTGCCAGCACACCAACAACGGCGGTGAATATTCCCCATCGAGGATCGGCAAGCTTCAACCGCATCCATAACTGGTCCATATACGCACCGGTCTCCTGCGGTAGCGTCAAGAAGATCTCGGTTTTTTTCAAGATCTCTTCCGGCGGATAGAAGTTTTCATTTTGTCCGATTTCAGGATCCAACAGCTGTTGTGCTTCCACGTGCGGTGTAGAATACCCGATGTATTCCGCATTCATCAGTGCAATATCGGTGCGGCAAAGGAAGTTGATATACATCTCCGCTTCACGCTTATGCGGCGAAGATGCCGGAACGCACAGAGCATCCACAAAGCGATTGGTACCGCTTTCAGGCACAAAGAAGTCAATTGCGGGATTGCCCTCTTCCTCGTCCATCATGATGATTCCGTCACCGGAATAGTACGGAGCGATCCAACCTTCTTCGTTGATCATTTTGTCAAAGACCTGATCCATCACATACTGATGCAGCAGGGGCTTTTGTTCCACCAACGCCTCGTACGCCGCATCCCAGTGCGCAGGATCGGGGGTATTCATTGAGTAGCCGAGCTTATTCAGTGCAATGCCAAACGCATCGCGCTGATTGTCGAACATAAAGATACGGCCACTGTAATTTTCGTCCCACAGCAGGTCCCAGCCCTGCGCCAAGTCTTCTTCCTTCACATATTTCGTGTTATAGAAGATGCCGACCGTGCCCCACGTATACGGCACAGAATAGGCGTTGTCGGGATCGTATTCCAGATTCTTAAAATCCGCGTTGATGTACTTGAAGTTCGGAATGTTGTTAAAGTCCAGTTTGGCCAACATACCCTCCTGGATCAGCTTACCGACCATATAATCCGATGGCACGACAATATCGTATGATGCAGCACCGGAGGACAGCACGGCATACATACTTTCATTGTCCGTAAAGTTTTTGTAATTGACCTTGATACCGGTCTCCTCGGTAAACAGATCGGTCACCGAGGGGTCGATGTATTCACCCCAGTTATACACGTTCAGCGTGATGGTCGTATCCGGTTCGACGTTTTCAGCAGATACAGGAGCAGAAAGGGAGCAGACGAACAAGATGGCCAGCAGCAGGCAGGCGAGTTTTTTCATAACGCTCCCCTCCCTCAAGACGAACGGCGCTTATCTTTCGGCGCCGAACGGATCTGCATTACATTAACAAGGATCAGCATAATAAGCACTGCTCCGAACATCAGCGTAGACAACGTATTGATCTCCGGTGTGACGCGGCGCTTTACCATCGCGTAGATCGTCACGGACAGATTCTGTGCCGATTCGCCCGAGGTGAACAGGCTGATCACGAAATCATCCAGTGACATGGTAAACGCCATCAGTGCACCGGTAATGATTCCGGGCATGATCTGCGGCAGAACGGCACGGATAAACGCTGTAAACGGGCGGCAGCCGAGATCGACAGCCGCTTCGTACAGATGCGGATCCAACTGACGCAGCTTCGGCATCACCTGAAGCACTACGTACGGAATGCAGAAGGTGATATGCGACAAAAGCAGGGTAAAATAGCCTGGCTGAAGCAGACCAGTGGTGCGGTAAATAAAGACAAACAGCAGCATCAGCGCGATACCCGTCACGATCTCGGGGTTGACCATCGGCAGGTTGTTAAACGCCAGCAGCACGCGGCGCAGCTTAGAGTTGACACTGCGAATACCAATCGCCGCCGCGGTGCCGATAATCGTGGAAACAATGGTGGCAACAATGGCGATGGAAAGCGTCACCCACAAAGCTGACAGGATCTCATCATTCTGGAACAACGCCTCATACCAGCGCAGCGAAAAACCATTCCAGACCACGCGACTCTTGGAATCGTTGAACGAAAAAATGATGAGGACCAAGATTGGGGCATACAAAAACGCGAAAATAATACCGTTATAAACACGGGACAGGGTCTTCACGCGGCATCCCCCTCTCCCTCTTTATCCACCATACCGGTGATTGCCATACACACCAAAATCAGCACCATAAGCACAAGTGACAATGTAGCGCCTACATGATAATTGGCACCCTGACCGATAAACATCGTTTCAATGGCGTCACCGATCATCAGCGTTTTGCTGCCTCCGAGCAGCTTGGTGATGACAAACGTGCTGACAGCCGGTACAAACACCATAGTGATACCGCTGAGCATCCCCGGAAGTGACAAAGGTAGCACAACACGCCCGAACACCTGAAAGACGTTCGAGCCGAGATCCTGCGCCGCTTCGATCACACTGTTGTCGATCTTCACCATCACCGAATACAGCGGAAGCACCATAAAAGGCAGAAAATTATACACCATACCCAGTACGATCGCACCGTTGGTATTGATTAGTGAGACCGATTGGCCGTCCGCTAAAACACCTATCACTCGTAAAAATTGGTTGATAAAGCCGTTGTTTTCCAACAGTGACATCCACGCATAGGTGCGAAGCAAAAAGTTCATCCACATCGGCAGCATAATGATCATCACCATCGTCTGCTGCTTTCTGCCTTTGGCACGGGAGATCGTAAATGCCAGCGGAAACGCCAAAACCAAGCAAATCACCGTAGCGATCGCGCCAAGAAAAATGGACAAACCGAAAGTACCGGCATACTCACCAATAGAAGACAGATTGGACAGGGTGAATTGCCCCTGTTCATCGGTAAAGGCGAACCACAACACGATGCCGAGCGGAATAACGGTAAACAACGTCATCCACAACGCAAACGGTGCCGCGGCAGTCTTGGAACGCATCATTCCTCTACCTCCGCAGCAGTATCCTCGGTCAGATCGACCTCGGGATTTCCCAGCTCGTCAAACTCGTCGGAATAGGAACTGTAATCGCCGAACATATCGGAATACTCCGACTTTTTCATAATGTGAATATCTTCCGGATTCAACACGATGCCGATAATGGAATCTACCGGATAGTAGTCGGTGGTTTGAATCATCCATTTGAAGCCCTTGAAATCGACGATCGTCTCAAAATGGACACCTTTAAAAGTCACAGCCGTAACCGTACCGGTCAGATGGCCCTGATTGGCAGGAACGATATCGATATCCTCCGGGCGGATAACGACATCTACCGGCTCATCCTTGTCAAAGCCGGTATCGAGGCAGGGAAATTTCCGACCGAAAAATTCCACCAGATAGTCCTCGTGCATAATACCGTCAAGGATATTACTCTCACCGATAAAATCGGCTACAAAGGCATTTTTCGGTTCGTTATAGATATCCTGCGGTGTACCGATCTGCTGAATACGACCAGCATCCATAACGACGACGGTATCCGACATGGAGAGCGCTTCTTCCTGATCGTGCGTAACGTAAATAAAGGTGATACCAAGGCTCTTTTGAATATTTTTCAATTCTGCCTGCATATCCTTACGCAGCTTGAGATCCAATGCGGCCAACGGCTCGTCGAGTAACAGCACGCGGGGATTATTGGCCAGTGCGCGTGCGATCGCGACACGTTGCTGCTGACCGCCGGACAGCGTGTCGATCCGACGCTCGTTGAAGCCAACCAGATTGACCAACTTCAGCATACGGTCCACCGTTTCGCGGATCTCGGTCTTCTTCTTACCCTGAACGCGCATACCAAACGCTACGTTGTCCTGCACGTTCAGATGCGGGAACAGCGCGTAGCGTTGGAAAATGGTATTGACAGGGCGCTTGTATGGCGGCAGCTTGGCCATATCCTTGCCGTCAAAAAAGACACTGCCGCTGTCCGGGGTGACGAAGCCGCCGATGATACGCAGCGTAGTCGTTTTGCCGCAGCCGGAGGGCCCGAGCAGCGTAACGAATTCTCCGTCCGAGATGTTGAGATCCAAGCCGCTCAACACCTGTTCCCCATCAGAGGACACGGTAATGTCTTTCAGTTTGATGATTTCTTTGGTTGTTTGCATAACAGCATCCCCTTTGCGGTGTATACGCAGGCGTTCCCGCGTACAATAGTTTCTCCGCGTGTGCAGAACGCCACCACGGAGAGAAACCGTGATACTTTGAGCAACGCCCTCCGCAAAGGGTTTTTCACAGTCGTCAGCGCGACTGCGGCGCAGCCTCATACCACTTTTGGCAGAATAGATGCGTGCCCACTGCGGCCGCAGCAGACACCATCCAACACTATAAAGGTTTTACAGTAAAAAGTCAAGGTATTTTCCGAAAAATCAGAAAATACCTTGGTTTTCGTCGTATATCACGAGAAATCTGTCTAAAAATCACGGATATCCTTTGTTTTTCGCCGTTTACGGCTGCTTTCCTTTTACGGCTTTCCAGTATTCGGCAAACGCCTTTTCCGACTTGTTTTCCCCGGGAATGTAGTACACCTTATCCTTCACATCATCAGGCAGATACTGCTGTGCTACCCAATGATTCGGAAAACTGTGAGGGTACTTATAGAACTGTCCCTTTACCGCAGCGTCAGCACCGTCATAGTGCTTATTCTGCAAATGACGCGGCGGAGGCGCGGTATGTCCTGCTTCAACGTCTGCCATAGCTGCGGCGATCGCATCGTGTCCCGAATTGGATTTCGGTGCGGTAGCTACTAAAATGACAGCATCGGCAAGCGGCAACCGTGCTTCGGGAAGGCCAACCTGCAACGCCGTATCGACCGCCGCTTTTACGATCGGAATAATCATCGGATATGCCAGTCCAACATCTTCGGACGCACATACCAACAAGCGACGGCATACCGATGGGAGATCTCCCGCAGAAAGCAGGCGTGCTAAATAATACACCGCCGCGTCGGGATCCGAGCCACGCAACGATTTCTGAAATGCCGACAACATATCGTAATGCTCATCACCGTCGCGGTCATAGCGCATCGCGCTTTTTTGTGACAGTTCTGCTGCGGTTTCTTTCAAAACATGAAGGTTACCCTGTTCGTCGGGCTTGGTTGCCAGAACGCACAGCTCAACGGCGTTAAGCGATTTTCTCACATCACCGCCGCACGCGGTAGCAATGCACGACGCCACGCCTTCTTCCACCGTCACAGTGTTCCCCTGCTCTTGTTCCAAATAGGCAAAAGCGCGCAGCACCGCCTGCTCTACCTCGGCCGGCTGCACAGTTTTGAATTCAAACACCGTCGAGCGGCTCAAAATAGCGTTATAGACATAGAAATACGGGTTCTCCGTCGTGGAGGCGATCAGTGTGATCTTGCCGTTTTCGATGTATTCAAGCAAGGTTTGCTGCTGCTTTTTGTTGAAATACTGAATCTCATCCAGATACAATAGGATACCGTTGGCACCCGCCAGAGTGTCTACCTCTTCGACAACGGCACGAATATCGGCAGTAGAAGCGGTCGTGCCATTGAGACGATGCAGACGCATCGAGGTTCGTGCAGCAATGATGCTCGCCAGGGTGGTTTTCCCCACGCCGGGCGGGCCGTAGAAGATCAGGTTAGGAATGTTGCCGGATTCAATGATGGTACGCAGTGCCTTTCCGGGAGCCAACAAATGTTTCTGCCCCACCATATCGTCCAACGTTTGCGGACGCATCCGATCTGCTAAAGGAGCCATATAGTTCACCGCCTTCGCTCGTATGCCATTATCATACATTTTTTTCGACAAATATGCAAGCGAATGTCGAAATTTTCCGCATTGACATCACCAAGTTTTGCGTGATACACTTAAGCAAAGGATGTGACAAGGTATGACGAAGAAAGAGCGCGCCCATATTGCTGTCGAGCGCCTAAAGGACCGCTATCCGTTGGCGCAGTGCTCGCTGGAAGCAGACGATGCGTTTCAGCTATTGGTTGCCACGCGCCTGTCGGCGCAGTGTACCGATGCGCGAGTCAATATAGTGACCCCGACACTGTTTGAGCGCTTTCCCACAGTACAAGCGTTTGCGGCGGCTACGCCGGAGGAGATCGAGCTGTACATCCGCTCCTGTGGACTGTATAAAACCAAAGCTCGTGATCTGGCGGCGATGGCACGCGTTCTGCGCGATGAATACGACGGCCGTGTGCCGGACACAATCGAGGTGTTGACTACCCTACCCGGTGTCGGCAGAAAGACTGCCAACCTCATCTGCGGCGATGTATACGGTATGCCGGGCGCGGTGGTGACCGATACCCACTGCATCCGAATCACCAATCGATTGGGGTTGTCACAGGGTACCGATCCGCGCCGCGTGGAGGATCAGCTACGCAAACTACTCCCCCCCGAAGAAAGTAACGATTTCTGCCATCGCCTTGTGCTGTTCGGCAGAGACGTGTGCACCGCTCGCGCTCCAAAATGCGGCGTCTGTCCGTTTAACGATTGCTGCCCCTCGAAAGCATGAGCGAGCAGCGGCGGTATAGCGGTACAGCGGCAAGGCTGAGTACGCCCCACAGCAGGCTGTAAAGTAAACACACTTGTCCGTGAAGGTTGCCGAGCATATGGCTGTAATCCCACACGTTCAACTTCAGCCGCAGATTGAGAAGGCGGCCGCTGAGATATTCCGCAGTAGTCACAGCGGCCGAACACGCGATAGCGACCGCTAAAAATCCTCTTTTCCACAGCTTGCCGCCGATTTTCCCGATCAGGTGAAAACAGGTGCCGCCGAGTAAAAACATCGACCAATGGCTGTACCCGCGCCACAACAGTTCGATTAGGTTGTACGCAAGGCCGCCCACTGTAAATAAGCAGGCAAAACGGGACAATTTACGTTTCATAGGCCCCCTCCGTTCGGTAACAGTGTGGACGAACGAAACGCAAGGTATACAACAACGGCGAGCGCTTTCTGCACTCGCCGTTTTTTGTATAACGAAAACCACGCGATAGTCGCGTGGTTCA
>JAGBFF010000018.1 GCA_017936615.1 Clostridia bacterium
AGATTGGATACGTAGCAGCCGTTGCCAGAACCATTACGAAGATAACCGCAACCGACATACCCACTGCGGAATTGAGTTTTTTTGAAACACCGAGAAACGGGCAAATACCCAAAAACTGCGACAGCACGAAGTTATTGACCAGCAAGCCACCAATCAGGATAGGAAACAGATTATTCATTCACTGTCGCCCCCTCTCCGTGGCACGCACCGGCCATCGGGCACGCTGCGCAAGCCGCCGTTGCCGCCAGCTCGCGGCGTGTTTCGTTCTGCTCCAAGCGGAGTGACAGACGATTGGCAAGCCAGATCAGAATACCGAACACGAAGAACCCGCCGGCAGGAAGAACAAAAATCGCGATTGGCGGGAACATACCGCCATCCGGCCAACCAAAGATCGTACCGTTACCGAGAAGCTCGCGGATACCGCCCATAACGATCAATGCCGCCGTAAAACCGGCGCCCATGCCGAGACCGTCCAACGCCGCCAGACCAACGCTGTTTTTGCCGGCGAACGCTTCGGCACGACCAAGAATGATACAGTTGACAACGATCAGCGGCAGGTAAATACCAAGCGCCTGATCGATCGACGGCAGATACGCCTTGACCAGCATCTGCACGATGGTGGTAAAGCCTGCGATAACCACGATATACGAAGGCAGACGTACTTTGCCGGGGATCAGCTTGCGGAGCAAGGAGATCACCACGTTGGAGCAAAGCAGAACGAAGGTGGCAGCAGCGCCCATACCCAAACCGTTCATAGCGGCCGTCGTCACCGCCAGCGTAGGACAGGTACCAAGCACCAGACGGAACACGGGGTTTTCGCGCAGGAGACCTTTGGAAAAGGTATTCCAATACCTATTATTCACCTGCTGCGCCCCCCTTCACCAGTTCGTACCAGGCGATCGCCTGATTGACAGCTTTGCAAACGCCGTTTGAAGTCTTGGTAGCCTGCGAAACAGCATCAATATCCTTATTCAAGACGATCTCTTTGTCGGCATTCCAGGCGACAAGCTTATCCAAGAAGCCACCTTTGACGACCTTATC
The DNA here is from genome assembly GCA_017936615.1 of Clostridia bacterium. Classification (GTDB taxonomy): domain Bacteria; phylum Bacillota; class Clostridia; order Oscillospirales; family Acutalibacteraceae; genus RGIG3009. Next base: position 1,042 of record JAGBFF010000018.1, read on the forward strand.
CACGTAACCGGCAGTCTCATTATCCTCCGTGATCTTGACACCGGTGATCTTACCGTCGGCACCGATACCGGTCATTACGGTTAGACCTGAACTTTTACCGACTGCCGTTGCAGTAAATACATAACCCACAATTTCACCGTCTTTTTGGGCTATGTAGTAAACAACCGTCTCGCCATTCACAGTCAGCTCCGCTTTTTCAAACGCATCGGCCGAAATGACCTCTTTGCGGGCAGCGGTCTCGATTTCTGCCGTACGTTCGGCAATGGTATCCTCGGTCAGAGCGTTTGTCCCCGCCAAGGCAGCGGTGACGACACCGGCAATCACCATCAACGACAGCGCGGAAACGAGGATCTCACGAAACGTCTTCATTTCGCCACCGCCTTTCCACGCTTGTTACCAAAGGGACGCGGACGCACCACACGCTCGATCAGCGGTGTGAGAATGTTCATTATAACAATAGCGAACGATACGCCGTCCGGTAACGAACCGTACAAACGGATCAGAACTGTCAACAGACCACAACCGATCGCATACACCAGTTTACCCGAACGGTTGATCGGACAGGTCGCGTAATCGGTCGCCATAAAAATAGCACCGAGCATCAGACCACCGGACAGAATGTGTGTCACCGGATCGGCACCCAGCAGCCACGTCATCACAAACACAGTACCGATATACACCACCGGAATCATCGGGCTGATAATGCGGCGAATCACCAAATACAGGCCGCCCAGTACCAACGCGATCACACAGGTCTCACCAAGAGAACCGCCGCGCATACCAAACAGAAGCGGCATCGCATCGATCTCTACAGTCGAATCTGCCGCCATCTGTGCCAGCGGTGTTGCCGACGAGACGGCATCCACCGTACCAAGATGTCCCAAAGGATCCGATAGCCATTTCAGTGGATCGACCCAGTTGTTCATTGTTTCGGGAAAGCTACCCATCAGCACGATACGGCCGACCAAAGCGGGATTCACAAAATTTTGCCCTAAGCCGCCAAACATCTGCTTGGCAACGACAATCGCTACAACGCTGCCAAATGCCGCCTGCCACAGCGGAATGGTCGCAGGCAGGTTGAAGGCAAGCAGCAGACCGGTAACGACCGCTGAAAGATCGCCCACCGTTTGAGGACGCTTCATCACGCGACGGCTCAGGTATTCCGCTGCCAGCGCCGATGCTACACACACAAGCTCAACCGCCAAAGCGCGAAGACCAAACAACCACACAGAAGCGGCCAGTGCCGGAGACAGGGCGATAATGACATCCCGCATGATATCGCGGGTGTTCATGCCGCAATGAACGTGCGGCGATGAAGAAACCAATAACGTATGTTCCATATCTTCCCTTCCTTTCCGGTTATTTGGCAGTACGCAAAATATCTTTTGCCATACGAATGGTTTGCAGAATCGGACGATGCGCCGGACAGGAGAACGTGCAGCAGCCGCACTCCATACAGGTCATAGTCGACAAGCGCTTCAGCGCATCGGTATCCTTCGCCATGTAAGCTTTGGTAATGGACGTGGGCAGCAGACTCATCGGACAAGCATCCACACAGCGACCGCAGCGGATGCAGGTACTGGCAGGGATCTCCTGCACATCCTCTTCCGCCAACGCAACGATCGCATTATTCTGCTTGAGGACCGGCAGTTCGGGATCCATCAGCGCTAAGCCCATCATCGGCCCACCGTAAAGCAGCTTACGAACAGGCTGCTTCAAGCCGACAAAATTCAACACATCCTGAACCGGGGTACCGATCCACGTTCTAAGGTTCATCGGGCGCTCCACCGCCGACCCGGCAACCGTCAACCGTTTACGGATCAGCGGCGTACCTGTTTTAAGATAACGACGAAGCTTGGCAACTGAGGTAACATTCATCACGATGCATCCGACATCCGCAGGCAGACCGCCGGCAGGTACGATACGACCGGTGCATTCAGCGATCAGCACCTTTTCGGCACCCTGCGGATACCGTGTACGCAGTGCCTTTACCGTGATAGAACGACGCGGATCGTTGATGGTCGCCGCCATGTGAGACAGCACCGCGATCGCTGCCGGCTTGTTGCTCTCGATACCAATAATCGCACGACCAGCACCCAAAAACGTCATCACGGTACGAATTCCCGAAATAATATCCCACGAGTTTTCCATACACTCACGGTAGTCGGTTACGATATACGGCTCACATTCCGCGGCATTAATGATGATCGTATCGATCTGATCGCGATTCTTCGGATTCAGCTTCACATGCGTGGGAAAACCTGCACCACCGAGACCCACCATACCGGAATCGCGAACCGCTTCGATAAATTCCTCAAAGGTTTTTGGCTCGCGAGGCTTCATACTGCTGTGCGGACGGCGCTCACCGTCAGAGGTAATCACTACCGCCTGCGATTTACGTCCACCGGGAAGCAGCACATCCTTCATAGCGGTCACGGTGCCGGAAATGCTGCTGTGAATGGGTGCAGATACCATAGCATCGCTGTCGGCAACAACCTGACCGACATCCACGGTATCCCCCACCTTAACAACCGGAGTACAAGGAGCACCGATGTGCTGTGACATCGGTAGAATAATTTTTTCAGGCAACGGCATAGTAACACTTTCGATTTCCGAAGCGTCCTTGTGCTGAGGAGGATGCACACCGCCGTGCGGTCTCCAGATCTGAGAAAAAAGAGACATGAGATCACACCTTTCTGGGTATCAATTTATCAGGAAAAATGTCGAAGATGCGGGTAGGTAACGTTCAAAACCAAACCGGTAACCACACCGGTAGGAACTGCCATCAGCAACAAAAGCGGCGCATAATACCACATAGCCGAACCGAGCAGCATCAGCGATACCACCAGCTGACCGATGTTGTGCGCCGCCGCTCCCAGCACACCTACCCCGATGAAGCTGAGCTGACGCCGACATACGCGATAGACCAAAGACATAGCAAGCAGGGCCATGACGCCACCTGCAGCACTCATGAGGCAGGCAATCGGACCGCGCAACAGCGCAAAGATCGCTTTCACCGCGGTGATACCCGCCGCACAGGGAATCGACAACTCAGCTAAGGCAAACATCACCGCTAAGTTGGCAAGCCCCAACCGTGCTCCCGGCACCGGTAAAGGCGGCAACAGTCCTTCCAAAAAAGAGAGGGCCAATGCCAACGCAGCGAGTATGGCGGTAACCGTCAGACGGTAAATACGGTTGTTGCTCATGCCGTCACCCCGTCCACTTGACTGTCTCCGCCAACGACCTGCACGCAAACACCTGCCGGTACGCACGCCGCAGCTTGTCCGCTTTGGGACAACCAGCCGCTGTGCACGCAGACCTGATCCGGGCAATCGCTGTGCTTGACACGAACACGCCCGTCGGCGATCTCCACGGTGAGAGCGATACCTCCGTTACCGACGATCTCGACACTACGGTTTTCGCTAATCGAAAAAAGCGCCGAAGAACCGTCCGGGTACTGAATGGAGACCCGGGCCGCCGGCGCACGATCAAACCATATACCGATGCCGGCAAACAGCGCCGCCGCAAGGACAACACCGATTACCACAACATCTCCGCGCCGCAACCATGCCGGTCTCATCATTCTCCCTCGTCTCATTGCTATCGCGTAGGCTTTGTTATCGTTTATCATTATACAACAGCTTGCCGATGAATACAAGAGTAAATTCTTACAAAAACAGCGATACCAGCAACATTTCCCGCGCTTTTTCGTAGATTTTTTTAAAATCGGAAAGAGGCAGCGGATTGATCCCTTTTCCCAGCTCGATCGTAAAGCCGGGACGACTGTACGTACTGATAAACCAGTCTTTAAAACCACCGTGTGATGCTAGCCCCTCCGGCGATGAAACCGTATATCCCGATGCCGCCGCCATCACCCGTGCCATCAATTCCGAGCACGGCGGTGTATTATCGCCGTACTGCCAATAGATCTCTTCTCCTTGACTGTGCAGTGCCACAACGTGACGGAATGAGGCGCGTTCACACAATCCAATCAACGCCCGTGTTTCGGGCTCGCTTTCCGGGCAAGGACCTCCCCACTGCCGCGCCGAAAAGCCTTTGATCCCTTTTTTCTGTTCTGCCTGTTGCAATTCTTTCCATCCTGCGTTAAAATTATGATTGATATCCACGCCGTTCGCGTTGGCTTGCCAATGTCCGTGTATATCGCCTCCGGCAGAGCGAACAGCATCGCGATTGTCACCGGCGGCTTCGGAACCACGCAGGGCGATCTCGACGCCATCCGGATTTACCATCGGTACAAACACCACACTGCGCCCCGACATGGCGCGGCGGATATCCCACTCTGCCAGATAGCATTCCTCTGCAAGGGATCGGCACAGCTCTTCACACAGACGCAGGCAAACCAGCGCGGTCAACCACTCCTGCCCGTGAAAGGCTGCCGCCATCAGCACGCGGTGTTTGCCGCTACCCAGCGTCATTCCCCAAAGGCTGCGCCCCATCACACTGCGACCGATAGGCGCCGCACACAAAAACGGATACCGTGCCGTCAACGCGCCCACAAGCCCGCTGACAACACCGTGATCTATCGGCTGAACCGTTGTCAAGTATCCCATGCCGCTCCCCCCTATATACCACAGTATGTTGAAGGAGTCTTACTTATGAACTTGGAAGAAAAAACGCTCACACAGGAATATCGGTTTCGAGGGCGCATTATCAATCTGCGCACCGATACTGCCGAACTACCGAACGGCACAGTAGCAGGCCGAGAGGTGGTAGAGCATCCCGGAGGCGTTTGTGTCGCACCGCTGACCGATACCGGTGAACTCTTGTTCGTTCGTCAATTCCGCTATCCTTATCAAGAGGTGTTGCTGGAATTACCTGCCGGCAAACGCGATCGGAACGGTGAGGACCCATTGGAGTGCGGCAGACGTGAGCTGCTGGAAGAAACGGGCGCAACCGCGATCCGCTACCGTTCACTCGGTCAGGTGTACCCCTCCCCCGGGTACTGCGATGAGGTGATCCATCTGTATTTGGCCGAAGGGCTTTCCTTTGGAGAGGCGCAACCGGATGAGGATGAATTTGTCGAAGTAGAACGCATTCCTCTTGACCGTGCGGTAGCTATGGTTATGAACGGTGAGATCACTGATGCCAAAACACAGATCGCCGTATTAAAAATTGCTCAACTTTCGCAAAAATAATTTGTCAAAATTTCTGCATTTTCTCTTTTCTTTCGAATAATGTTGTGATATGATTTAATTGTATTATTTTTTTGGAGGCATTGCTATGTTTTGTCAAAATTGCGGTACTAAGCTCAATGACGGTGCACGCTTCTGTTCCAATTGCGGCGCTTCGATCGGCAACGTTCCCGTCCCTGCGGCAGCTCCCGTTGTGGAAGCGCCTGTTGCTCCGGCTCCCGTGGCCGCTCCCGTCGTGGAAGCACCTGTTGCTCCGGCTCCCGTAACTGCTCCCGCCGTGGAAGCGCCTGTTGCTCCGGCTCCCGTGGCCGCTCCCGTCGTGGAAGCACCTGTTGCTCCGGCTCCTGTGGCCGCTCCCGCCGTGGAAGCGCCTGTTGCTCCGGCTCCCGTAACTGCTCCCGTCGTGGAAGCACCTGTTGCTCCGGCTCCCGTAACTGCTCCCGCCGTGGAAGCACCTGTTGCTCCGGCTCCTGTGGCAACCGCACCTGCACAACCGGTAAACTACGCGTACCCGCCTGTTGCTCCCGCACCGCAACCCCCGAAAAAGAAGGGACTTTCGCCTGTAGCGATCCTTCTGATCATCCTGTCAATCATTGTGGTCGGCGTCGGTGCCTTTGTTGCTGTCGATTACCTCGCTAACGATGGTGAGATCATGGAAAGCATCTTCGGCGCCGATGACAAAGACAAGGATGACGACGATGACGATAAGGATGAAAACGAAGGTAATGGTGACGGCGAAGGCGAAAACGACGGTGGTAACACCAACACGCCGCCTGTAATCGGCGACTATAAGGAAGGCTATCTGCAGGGCTACGATTCCGCAACGTTTGTTGCCGCTTTCGAAAAAGCATGGAAAAATTACGGCGATTACTGGTACGATAGCTATGGCGAAAGAATCCAGATATCCTTAGCTTGGAAGGATGGCTGGAACGGCCCCAGCGCCCCTTCGGCCGGCGCAGGTAACAATGAGATCGCTTTCACCTGTGTCCGCTCGGAAATCCATTCCAACGGCACCTCAAACGTGTATACCTATCTCGTTTACAACCCTTCCACCAAAATCATCACCGCCAACAGCAGTGTGGCAGTTGTCAAGATCAACGGAGAAGATAAGACATATAACAACACCGGAAGCGAAGCTCTGGATGCGCTCAAGTCGTATTTGGTGGACTATTTGAACTATCAGCCTCAAGGTAACACCGTACCGCCGCAGACCAGCCCGGACGTTCCCTCCTACGATCCTTCTGATGAGCCTACTACCGAGCAGCCCTCTCAGAACGAAAATGTCAGCGTTTCCAACGGATATTTGCAGAACTATCCGTCCCGTCCGTTCGTTGCAGCGTTTGACGAAGCTATCAGCAACTACCTCGCTCAAAATCAGAGCAACACAGCGGAGCTGACCTGGTCTCTCGGCTGGGACGGCGCTTCGGCACCCGATGACAGCTATTTATACGGCAGCAAAGTCGCCTTCACCTGTCTGATGGAAGAAACGGTTTACGGTGAAAATGCCGATAGCTATATCTACCTCATCTACGATGCCGATCAAAATCTGATCACGGTGGAGTCGTACGTACAAGTTCAGTATATCAACGGTCAGGAAAAAACGATCGAATTGGATTCCGCACAGGGCCTCTCCACACTGAACAGCATTCTGAATACCTATCTCTGATCTCCGTAAAATTTACACGCGCAGGCTCGGTTGAGCCTCCGCTTTTGTTCTGTCCGTCGGCAGTTGCGGCATACAGTGTTTTGAGGAGGGACTATGTATGCTGGATCGGATGGTCGTGTTCGGGTATTTGTTGATCTTGGTGCTGATCGGGTTGCGCGGCGGTAAACAGGTAAAAAATGTTGCCGATTTCACCGCATCCGGAAAACGTTGCGGGACGCTGGTGCTGTTCGCCACGCTTTCCGCCTCGTTTGTCGGCGGTGGATACTCCTCCGGCAACGCAGCAGCCGCTTATAAGACGGGAATCGGCACGGCACTGGCACTGTTTGGTTTCAGCCTCGGTATGATCCTGATCGGAAAATTTTTGGTGCCCGGAGTCGCACGATTTCCACAAGCCAAAACCGTCGGCGGTATTATGGGCGCCGCCTACGGTGAGACCGTACGCCATCTGTCGGGAATTTTTTCCTTTCTGTGCTGTGCCGGCGTGGTCGGCGCTCAGATGGAATCCATCGGTCTGGTATTCCATTCCTTATTGGGTGTTTCCTCAAAAATCGGTACGCTGATCGGTTGTTCTGTCGTGCTGCTGTACACAACTTTCGGCGGTATGTCCTCGGTGCTAATTGCCGATATGCTGCAATTCATTTTGCTGGCAATCGGTATGCCACTCCTGTTATGGATCGCTGTCATCGCCGGCGGCGGCGCGGAAACCGTATGGAACAATATTCCACCCTCCCTGCTTAACCCTTTGAACTCGATGACACTTCCCGCCTTTTTATCGCTGTTTTTATCTATGATGTGCGGCGAAGCGCTGGCACCGCCGTATATGCAGCGTCTGCTTATCGGTAAAAGTCCCCGTGCAACCGCTCGCGGAACGATGCTCAGCGGTTTGTTTTCCATGCCTTTCTTTTTGGTCACAGCAGGGGTCGGTTTGACGGCTCGCGCCTTAGGTATTGTCAGCGAAGCTGCTTCCATTATGCCCGATCTCATTCTCCGCATCCTGCCGGTTGGTCTGCGTGGCATACTGATGGCAGCGATGGCTTCCATCATCCTATCGGCAGCCGATGGGTTCCTCAACGGTGCCACAGTAAGCCTCGTCTGCGACACCATTTTACCCCGCCATCCCGAGATGACAGATCGGGAACAGCTGCGCTGTCTGCGGCGCGTCAACCTTATGACCGGTATCGCCGCCATGGCACTCGCCTTTTTCATCCCCGACGTCTTTTCCATTCTGTTGATCGCGTATTCTTTTTGGAGTCCTTCCATTTTGGTACCCTTATCCGCAGCGCTGCTCGGTATCCGTTCCGATAAGAAGACCTGTTTGGCATCGCTGATCGCCGGTCTCGGTACCTGCCTGATATGGAATCAATTTTTCGGTCGTCCATACGGCATCGACGGCTGCACGATCGGTACGCTCGCCAATTTTATTGTGTTTACGTTTTGCACTTTTCGCCTGAACCGTTCAGAAAAGCGAAAAGCGTCTTGACAAAGACGAAAAAGCGGTGTATTCTCCAGTTAATAATTCTTTTGGAGGGTTCACTATGTTTATTGACATTCACGCCCATGCGTTCCGCAAGCGTCCGCCCGGTTACGTCTTCTGCGAGCCCAACGAATTGCTTAAGCGTTACGACGAACTAAAAATCGACATCGGCGTCTTGCTGCCCATCGTCAGCCCCGAGATCTACCTGCCGCAGTCCAATGAGGATATTTTGGAGATGTGCGAACAACATCCCGATCGCTTTGTGCCGTATTGTAACGTCGATCCTCGCGCACTGACCAATTCTCCCCGTGCACCGCTCGGTGAGATCCTTCAGTATTACAAAGAAAAAGGCTGCAAGGGTTTGGGCGAAGTCATGCCGAATATGGAGCTGTTGGATCCAATGGTGCAAAACTTATTCGCCTGCGCCGAGGAGGTCGGCTTACCGGTCGTATACGACGGCTCGGTGCAGAAAACCGGTGACTTCGGTTTGTACGACGATCCCGGCTTGCCGCAGCTTGAATATACCCTGCAAGAGTTCCCGAACCTGAAAATCTTTGGCCACGGTCCTGTGTTTTGGAACGAAATGGCGAAGCTGGATACCGTTGCCGAGCGCGGCGTGTACTTCGGCTGGCGCAACACGCAGGTCGTTCGTCTCCCCTCCGGCCCCGTTGAGGTGGAGGGTACAGTCCCCCGTTTGTTCCGCAAATATCCCAACCTGATGGGTGATCTGTCCGATTTCACCGCTTACAACGCATTTGCACGCGACCCCGAATACGGCCCGCGCTTTATGACCGAGTTCCAGGATCGTCTGTTCTTCGGCACCGACATGTGTGCGCCGGATATGCAGGTCGATTTGGATAAATTGATGATCTCCTGGAAGGAGAGCGGCAAGATCAGCGAAACGGTGTTCCGCAAGATCGCTTGGGAAAACGCCGCCAAGCTGTTGGAAGTGTAAAGGAGACATATCATGCGTAACGCTCACCCGAAATACCTCTGCTTTCCGTCCGTCGTTTGCGTCGGTCGGGAAACCGAAATAACTATCTTCCCCCGTGATATCAGCCGCATTTTTCGAGATGAGAACACATACGACCTTGCCGTTGTCGGCTTGTATGATGATCAACTGCTGTACCGTGATCCTGTACCGCACGACCATCCGTGCTATGTGAAAGACGGATGCTTACATTTCACGTTCACGCCGGAATACGAGCAGGAATATTCCATTCGCTTTGGCAAAGTGGGCGATGCGGAGATCCGTATTCCGCTGTATGCAGTAGAAGAAGATTTGTATACCCTGCGACCGCTGAAAGGCGATCTGCATTCCCACTCGTACTATTCGGACGGCGTGGACGGTTTGGCAATGACTCCTGCCGACTACCGAGAAGAAGGATTTGATTTCTTCGCCCTGACCGACCACAATCGTCTCTTCCCCTCCGAGGAATGTGCAAAACTCTATCGTGATATTCCGCTCGGCATTCACATGATGTACGGCGAGGAAGTACATCCTCCCGTCTCATCCATTCATATTGTCGGCGTCGGCGAGACAGAAAGTGTTTCCAATTTCTATATTCACCACCCCGAGGAATACGAGGCGATCTTGGACGAATTGGAGCCCACCTTTACAAACCTTCCTGCGGAATACCGTCGCCGGGCTGCCATGGTAAAATGGACGTGTGATGCTATTCGAGAAGTCGGCGGTATTGCCATTCTCCCCCATCCGTTCTGGCGTCCCAACCGTTACAATTACGCTAAGGTGTTTTTGGACTTCTTGTTTGACGAGCATTTGTTTGACGCATTGGAGGTTATCGGCGGCATTTCCCAAGCGGCCGGCTGTTGTCCTGCCAAGTTCAACAATATGCAGGTGGCCTTGTGGCAGGAACAAGCGTCTAAAGGCAACGCCCTGCCCGTCGTCGGCAGCAGCGACTCGCACAATCACGATTTTTCCAGTCACGGGTTTGGTCGGAACTTCACGATGGTATTCGCCAAGGACAACACCACCGAAGCAATTCTGGATGCGATCCGCAGTGGTTACAGCGTTGCGGGCGAGGTTCCACGCAACGCTGACGGTGATGTGCGTTTCTACGGTTCTCAGGTACGCTTAGTGGCGTTTGCTCACTTCTTGTACGAGAATTACTTCAACGAAACGTGGCGCTTGTGCATCGGCGAAGGCATCCTGATGCGCCGTTATGCACAGGGTGAACCGGTGGAAGAACTTTTGGCGGCTTTGGCAGATACCGTGCCGAATTTCTACAAGCAGTTCTACGGCCTGCTCCCCGCCCCCACGCTTTCAGCCGAGCGCACGGCTTTTCTGGACGAGTGCCGTATGCGTCAGCTCGAGGAAGGACCGCTCAGCAACGGCGGTGTCATCAAGCTGTACGGCAACAACGACCGTCGCCTGTAAAAACATAAGAAGCCGAACGGGGTATTCCGTTCGGCTTCTTTTTCGTTTCCTTATTTCAACGGACGAGCGTTCCAGATCGTTTCCGCGTAATCACGGATGGAACGGTCGGAGGCAAACTTGCCGCTGCAAGCCGTGTTCAGGAGCGCTCTGCGCGCCCACTCCTCACGGTCACGGTAGACCTCACCGGAGAGACGCTGCGCCTGCTGATACGAAGCAAAATCCGCAAGTACCATATACGGATCGCGACCTGCCAACGAGCCGGCGATCTCCGCATAGGTACGGCCACCAAAACCCTTGTACATCGTATCGATCGCGCGGCGGATACGAGGATCGGCCTGATAGAAATCCTGCGGGCGGTAGCCCATTTGCTTGCGGGCGGTGACCTCCTGTTCGTTCATACCGAACAGGAACATATTCTCCGCACCCACCTGCTGACAGATCTCCACGTTCGCGCCGTCCAGCGTGCCCAGCGTGATCGCACCGTTCATCATCAGCTTCATGTTGCCGGTGCCGCTGGCCTCGGTACCTGCGAGCGAGATCTGCTCGCTGATATCTGCCGCCGGCATCAGCAGTTCTGCCAACGTCACGCGATAATCCTCAAGATACACAACCCGTAGTTTTTCGCGGATGACGGGATCCCGCTCGATCTCTTCGGACAATTTGCAAATAAATCGAATGATCTCCTTGGCCAGAAAGTATCCGGGCGCGGATTTGGCACCGAAAATGTAGGTGCGCGGAGTGATATCCAGCGTCGGATCCTCTTTCAGCGACAGATAGGTATCCAAAATATTCAACGCGTTGAGGTGCTGACGCTTGTACTCGTGCAGGCGCTTGACCTGCACGTCAAACAGCGAGTTGGGATCAACGGTGATCCCGTTGTTCTGCTTAATGTACTTCGCCAGACGCTCTTTATTATGCTGCTTGATGGTCATAAACTCCGCGCGCGCGGCAGCGTCCTCAGCCAGTGGTTTCAACTTTTCCAGCTCCGCGGCATCCAGCACAAAGCCGTCACCGATATTCTTGCTGATAAACGCCGTGAGCTCGGGGTTCGCCTGGCACAGCCAGCGACGGTGCGCGATACCATTAGTGACGTTGCGGAACTTCTCCGGCATCACGCTGTACGCATCGCGGAACACGGTTTCCTTCAAAATCTCGCTGTGGATCTGCGCCACGCCGTTGACCGCGTGCGACGCAGCAACACACAGGTTCGCCATCCGCACAACGCCGTAGCTGATGATCGCCATACGACTGACCTTTTCAACGTCACCGCCTGTTGCCGCCATCATCTCCGCACCGAAGCGGTTGTTGATCTCGCAAACGATCTGATGGATACGCGGCAGACGCTGACGGAAAAGATCCTCCGGCCAGCACTCCAGCGCCTCTGCCATCACCGTGTGGTTGGTATACGCCACCGTGCGGGTAACGATATCCCACGCCTTTTCCCACGTGTAGCCGCACTCATCAAGCAGCAGGCGCATCAGTTCGGGAATCGCCAGCGTCGGATGCGTATCGTTGATATGGATCGCCGCCATTTCCGGCAAATTATCCAGCGTGCCAAACTGCTCCAAATGGCGCTGTACGATGTCCTGCACCGACGCCGAAGCGAGGAAATACTGCTGCGACAGACGCAGTGACTTGCCCTCACGATGATTATCCGCCGGATACAGCACCTGCGTGATGATCTCCGCCATCGCTTTTTGCTCCACGGCGCGCATGTACTCGCCCTGATTAAACAGCGACATATCCATACCCGGCGCCGTAGCTTTCCACAGGCGCAGCGTGGACACACCCTTGCCGTCCTTGCCGGCGACCATCAGATCAAACGGCTGAGCGATCACGCGCGTCGCACCCGCGTGCTCCACGTGATGATAGCTGCCATCCCACCATTCGTGGACTTCGCCGTCAAACAACACTTCTTTTGCCAATTCAGGACGCGGAAGCAGCCAACACTGACCGCCCGGCAGCCAAAAATCGGGCAGCTCGGTCTGCCAGCCATCCACCAGCTTTTGGCGGAAAATACCACATTCATACAGCAGCGAATACCCGATTGCAGGAATCGACGAGGTCGCCAAACCATCAAGAAAACAAGCCGCCAAACGGCCCAGACCGCCGTTGCCGAGACCGGCATCCGGCTCAAGCTCATACAACGAGTCAAGCTTCACCTTGTACTCCGACAGTACGGATTTCGCCGTGTCCGTCAAATTTAGATTGAACAGTGTGTTCTTCAGGGAACGTCCCATCAGGAACTCCATACACAGGTAGTACACCTGCTTGGATTGTTGCTTATGTGTTTTGGAAACGTATTGTATACGCGAAGCGCGCATACGATCACGCAGAACCAGTGCCAACGCCTGATAGAAATGCTCGTTGGTCGCCTGCTCCGGCGTTACGGAAAATGCCGTCATCAGTTTCGCGCACAGCTCATCGCGGAGCGTATCTTTCTCCGATGCGGAGGTGTGCATTTTTTTGGTGGAAGCTGCCATGGTTTCCATCCCCTTTTCGTTGGTATAACCAGAGTATGCTATCAGTATATACTACTTTATAAAAAAATGCAATACTTATTCATACTGACCAACATTTTCCTGTTTTCGTGTTTTTTCTCACTCCTTTTTTGCTTTTATGCACAAAAAACTACTCACGATATCCATCAACAAATCCGCATTTGCAATTTATGCCGTTCTGTGCTACACTATTCATATTAAGGGAGGCGTTCACATGGCACAACTTAACATCGTTTTGGTAGAACCTGAAATCCCGCAAAACACGGGAAATATCAGCCGTACCTGCGCTGCGACCGGCAGCCGCCTGCACATCGTTAAGCCGATGGGCTTTACCATTGACGACCGCAAGCTCAAGCGTGCCGGCTTGGATTATTGGCATCTGCTTGATATTACGTATTACGAGAATCTGGCGGAATTTTTCAAAAAAAATGCCGGACCGTTCTTTTATTTTACCACCAAAGGTACGCACATCTACTCTGATGTGGAGTATCCCGACGGCGCGTACCTCGTATTTGGCAAAGAGACGGCAGGGTTGCCCGAAGAGCTGCTGCACGAGCACCCCGACAGCTGCGTACGCCTGCCGATGCTGGATGATGATGCCGCACGTTCGCTCAACCTGTCCAACACTGTCGCCGTCGGCGTGTACGAGGTTTTGCGCCAGTGGGGCTTCCCCGCCCTGCGTACGCAGGGACATTTGACAAAATACTAAAAAATGCGGTTGACAAACCGCGTCACATCTACTATAATAGGTGTGCTGTGGAGAGTTGTCCGAGTGGTCGAAGGTGCAGCACTCGAAATGCTGTGTACGAAAGTACCTAGGGTTCGAATCCCTAACTCTCCGCCAAAAGTAGGAAAGGTCACGTTTGTCCTATAGACAAATGTGACCTTTTTCAAATGGAACAATATTTATTATTCTGTTAAAACCTCGCACTATCGGTGGTAAAAATGACAAAACGACAAGCGCTGGAAGAAATCAAAAAGATTTTGGATGATTATGTGAAGAAATCCGACAAAATTATACGAAACGCAAAACAGAGTGGCATCTGGCTCATGGGGCTTGATTCAAACAACGGATTGTTCAAACAACTTCAGAAAGAATGCAATGAAAAAATCAAGCAGATCGTTTCAATGGTCGATAAAGACTAAAAAGAAAAATCTTACATTTTTTAAAACCAACCGCATTTTCACCTCCCCTTCCGTATTGTCATATGAAACATCTGATATACAAAACAAGGAGTTATTTGTATGAAAAAGTTCAGTATCCTTTCCCTCGTTTTGGTTCTTGTCATCGGTTTGACCGCATGCTCCAAGACGAATTCCCGCGACAACAAAAATAAAGACCCCGATTCCACTACCGTGCATATCACGCAAGAAACGCTCGCCGATTCCTTTGCCACAACCACCGAAAGCCCTGTGTTTGTCACCACGACTCAGGAATCTGCCGCTACTACCGATATATCAGGCGGTACAGCAGCAACAACCACCGTCACCAGCATCGCGGCACCGACCGCCACGCAAAGTGCCGGTTCTTCCGTGATACAAACCACGGCAGAACAAAGTACTATCACCAAAGCCACGGTTACAACGACTACAGCAAACAACCTCACGACCGCGGTTGCGACCAAAGCACCAACTACCACCAAAAAGACAAGCACTACCGCCAAGCCCGTAACGACCACGAAAAAGGCAACGACGACCACAAAGGCTACCACTGCGACCACGAAAAAACAGATCTGTACTCACTTTATCAACTACGATCTGAACGGTCGCTGGTATGATAACAACCTCACCGCCGTCCCCGTGGAAGTGTGGTGGGAAAATTCGGAGCTGGTCGTGAAGTGTCAGATCGTCAACGGTTATGCCAACCGCACTGCGTATAATGTTTGCGTCAAACAGATGACGATCTCCAACGACAAGGAGGTCATCGCCAGCGGGCGATTCAGCACCAACCAAATTCTGACCATTGATCCCCTGTCGTATGTGACGCACACCTTCCACTTCAGCGGCAGCGACATTGTAAACCCCGGCGCCGATCTCACCTACATTTTAGCATCGGTCGACGAAGGAAGTATGACCTGACACGCATTTCCCGGACAATATTACCGAAAAGGGTGCTGTGCCGCGCCCTTTTCGGCGTAGTATAAATGAAACGAGGAAGCATCATGGAACGCGAAAAACTGGTATCTTTGGTTACTGCCGCGCAGAACGGCGATAGCACCGCGATGAACACCCTGTTCAACGAGTTTTATGACAGAGTATATTACTTTGCTCTCAAAACCGTAAAGAACGAGTCACTCGCCTGCGATATTACGCAGGAGACCTTTATCGAGATCATTAACACTCTGCCTAAACTACAGGAACCGGCAGCTTTCGTCTCGTGGACACGGCAGATCGCCTATCATCAGTGCACCCGTTATTTCAAAAAAAAGAAGGACATCCCGGTAGACGAGGATGAGGACGGCAATACGATC
>JAGBFF010000019.1 GCA_017936615.1 Clostridia bacterium
AATCAACAGCATTTAAGCAAAAAACTTTCCCTTAAAATTTCTCGTAAGGGAAATTTTAAGGGAAATTCTATGTCCAAACCTAAGAAAAACCTTGAAAAAGCCCATCAAATCAAGGGTTTAGGAAATTCTGGTTTGAAAAAAGTTTTTCACAAACGGTGAAAAGATTGCTTGCTGCAAAAAGCAAACGCCTCGTCGGCTCATTGCGACGGGGCGTTGTTTTGTTTATTCCAGGAGGCAGGCACGCAGGTCGTCAACCGTGGCAGCGATCGCATCCGCACCGGCGGCGGTAAGCTCTTCCCTGTCGCCGTAGCCGTACAGCACACCCACCGTTCTCATTCCGAGAGAACGTCCGCCCTCCACATCAAAGCGGCGGTCACCGATCATCACCGCCTCGGCGGGGTCGGTCAAGCCCTCGCGCTCCATGGCGTGGCGGATCACCGCCGCCTTGTCGGCGCGCTTTTCCGCCATATCCGCCCCCGCGATGCAGGTGAAATGCTCGGTCAGACCGAAGTGCTGCATCAAACGGCAGGCGTACATCTCCGGCTTGGAGGTCGCCATTATTACCCGATACCCCGCGCGGCGCGCATCACGCAGCAGCTCGGGAATGCCGGGATAGACCTCATTTTCGTAAATGCCGGTCACGGCGTAATACTCACGGTAGGCGGCAAGCGCCTCACGCGCTTGCTCGGCGGTCATACCGTAAAAGTCGCGGAAAGAATCAAGCAGTGGTGGCCCGATAAAGCGATGGAGACGCGTCAGGTCCGGCTCATCGATGCCGAAACGGCGCAGGGCAAACTGTGCCGAACGGGTGATGCCAAGTGCGGGATCGGTTAGGGTACCGTCGAGGTCAAACAGCAGAAACCGCCGCTGTCTGCCCACGCAGGCGTCGGTGAAATAACATAGATCGTGTGCCCCCGTCACGGGATGCGGTTCTCGGTGATCGGCGTACACCAGCGTACCGTCGGTAAGCAGACCCGTGCCGCGCTTGACACCGGCGGGGCGACAAAGGCGCGGGTCGGTATCTGCCAGCCGCTTCAGGCGGCGGCGCTCCTGCGGGGCGGCGTCGAGATACGGCGGCAGCACACCTGCAGGATTGGCGGAAACGCGGTCACACACCATCGCGTCGCGCAGCGCATCCGCCTCCACACCGTCCCACACGGAGAAGGTGTGCCACACAAGCGCGGTCAACTCGTCCAGCGACGGCGAGGGCGGCAGCGTCTCGCCCAACGTACGGAACAGCACGACGGGATCGAGCCCGACCTCGTCGGTGAGATAGGTCAGCGTACGGCAAAATCTGCCGCTGTTATACACGCGGTCAAACGCTTCCTCCACCGTATGAAGCAACCGAAGATCGGCAGCGGTCAGCCACGGTGTGCAGCGCACCTCATACGGCGGCTCGGCGGCAAACTCGCCGGGATAGCGCTCGGGCTGTTCCGCCAGCGGTGAGCCGTGCAGCCGCTTGAGAAATCCCAGCTGCAGCTGATGCGGACGCAGGCGATACGCGGCGCGGAAGCTGTCAAAGCACGCCGCCAGATCCTCCTCCGGCAAGCCGGCGATCAGATCCAGGTGTACCGTTACGTTATCACACGCCAGCAGATGACGGATATTGGTAACGAGACGGTCAGTATCGGTACGGCGGCACACCGCCGCCAGCGTTTCGGGTTTGAAGGATTGCAGCCCGATCTCCAGCTGAAACAGCCCTACAGGGGCTTCGGCAAGCACCGTCAATGCCTCTTCGTCCAACAGATCGCCCGCGATCTCAAAATGGAAACACACATTCTCAGGAATGCGCGTTCCGTAATTTTCAACAATAAACCGCCACAGGCGTAGGGCGCGCGCACGGTCGGCGTTAAAAGTACGGTCCACCAGCTTGACGGTGGAGGTGCCGCTGTTCGCCAACAGAAGCAGCTCATTTCGCGCACGCTCCTCGGGGTAATACCGCACCTTGCCGCACCGTCCGGAAAGGCAAAATGCGCAGGAAAACGGGCAACCGCGGCTGGTTTCCAGATACGCGAGGCGACCGCCGAGTGAATCGAAATATTCGGGAACATACGGGCTGGGCGGAACGGCATCCGACACGTACGGTTCCGCGAGATGCAAGCCCTGTGCCGTACGGCAGCAAACACCCGGCAGACCGACCCCGTCGCCGCCCGGTGAAAGCGCATCCAGCAGCCGAGCAAGCGGGTATTCTCCCTCGCCCGACAACACATAATCAACAAAAGAGTGTTTCAGCACCGCGGCAGAGTTATAGCTGACCTCGGGTCCACCGAGCACGATCGTTACCGACGGTATTTCCGCTTTGATATGCTCCGCCAAGCGCAGCACGGTGGTGATGTTCCAAATGTAGCAGCAGAAGCACACAACGTCCGGCTGTGTATCGCGCAGACGCGCAAGCAGTACATCGTCGCGCTCGTTGATAGTGCCCTCGATCACACGGGCATCCACATCACCGTTTCCGTAAGTACGGATACCCGCAAGCAAGCACCACGGTGCCAGTGAAGAATGTATATATTTTGAATTGATGCAGGTAACTGTCACTCGAAGCTTCGGCATATCCGCCCCCCCTTGCCGTCCATTTTAGCACAGTTTGATCACGTCGGCAAGGATTTTCCTGCCATTTTGACTAGTTCCTCGCAGCAGAGGATATACAGAGTTGTACAGAGTGCCGATTTAATTGCATAAATATGAATACCCACTTGACAAGCTCTTATTTAATGTGTATACTGTGTGCATATTCGGTTGATTAAGTGAATATTCATTCAAGGAGGATGCATAAACATGAACAAAGAAAACATCAAAAAAGTCGTACTCGCCTACTCGGGTGGTCTGGATACCTCCATCATCATCCCGTGGCTGAAGGAAAACTACAACAACTGCGAAGTCATCGCCGTGTCCGGCAACGTCGGTCAGGCGGACGAACTGGACGGTTTGGAAGAGAAGGCGCTCAAGACCGGCGCTTCCAAGCTGTACGTGCTGGATCTCACTGAAGAGTACGTTGACGATTACATCATCCCCTGCGTCAAGGCGGGCGCGGTGTACGAGGAGTATCTGCTGGGTACCAGCCACGCGCGTCCCTGCATCGCTAAAGGCCTCGTCGAGATCGCCATCAAGGAAGGCGCCGACGCCATCTGCCACGGCTGCACCGGTAAAGGTAACGATCAGGTGCGTTTCGAGCTGGCGATCAAACACTTTGCTCCCAGCATGCCGATCATCGCCCCGTGGCGTGAGTGGGATATCAAGTCCCGTGAGGAAGAGATCGAATACGCTGAGGCGCACAACATTCCCCTGAAGATCAACCGCGAGACCAACTACTCCAAGGATAAGAACCTGTGGCATCTGTCCCACGAGGGTATGGATCTGGAGGATACCGGTAACGAGCCGCAGTACGAGAAGGAAGGCTTCCTGGAAATGGGCGTCTCCCCCGTCAAGGCTCCCGACGCTCCCACCTACATCACTCTGGACTTTGAGCAGGGTATTCCGGTCGCACTGGACGGCGAGAAGATGTCCGCGAAGAACATCATCCTCAAGCTCAACGAGCTGGGCGGTGCCAACGGCATCGGTATCATCGATATCGTGGAAAACCGCTTGGTCGGTATGAAATGCCGCGGCGTGTACGAAACTCCCGGCGATACCATTCTGTACAAGGCGCACAGCGTGCTGGAAAGCATCTGCCTCGACAAGATGACCCTGCACGAGAAGCAGCGCATGGCGATCACCTTCGCGGAGCTGGTGTACAACGGCCAGTGGTTCACCCCCCTGCGTGAAGCGATGAGCGCGTTCGTCGACAAGACGCAGGAGCGCGTGACCGGTAAGGTCAGACTCAAGCTCTACAAGGGCAACCTCATCAATGCCGGTGTGTGGAGTCCTTATACGCTGTACAGCGAGGAGATCGCGACCTTCGGCGAGAGCGATTACAACCAGAAGGATGCCGAGGGCTTTATCAACCTGTACGGTCTGCCGATCACGGTACAGGCGTTGGTTGACGGCAAGAAATAATCACAACGAAGTATCTTCGATACGTCCTGCGCGGACTCCCGTGCAGGACTATCGGGTTTTTATGAGAGGAGCAATACCATGGCAAAGCTGTGGGCAGGAAGAACCGACGGCACCACCGATCAGTTGGCGGACGATTTCAATTCATCCATTCGGTTCGATCACAAACTGTATCGCCACGATATCACCGGCAGCATGGCGCACGCCGCCATGCTGGGTGCGCAGGGCATCATCACCAAGGATGAGGCTGCGCAGCTCATCGACGGTCTGCAGGGCGTTCTGGACGATCTGGAAAGCGGCGCGCTGACCTTCGATATGACCTGTGAGGACATTCACATGTTCGTCGAGCAGGTGCTGACCGAGCGTCTCGGCGCGGTGGGCAAAAAGCTGCATACGGCGCGCAGCCGCAACGATCAGGTCGCGCTGGATCTGCGGATGTACCTGCGTGACGAGGTAGCAGAGATCATCACACTCACCGAAGAGCTGCTGGAAGCGATCACCGCGCAGGCAGAGATCGGTAAAGCGGCGATCCTGCCGGGCTACACCCACCTGCAGCGCGCGCAGCCGATCACCTTCGGACATCATCTGATGGCGTATGCCATGATGCTGCTGCGCGATCGAGACCGTCTCGCTGACTGCCGTCGCCGTATGAACTGCTCCCCCATCGGGTGCTGTGCCCTTGCCGGCACCACCTACCCCACCGACCGCCGTTTCGAAGCGGCGCAGCTCGGTTTTGACGACATCTGCCGCAACAGTCTCGACGGCGTGTCCGACCGCGACTTCTGCGTCGAACTGCTCAGCGATCTGTCCATCCTGATGATGCACCTCTCCCGCTTCTCGGAAGAAGTCATCCTCTGGTCGAGCTGGGAGTTCAAGTTTATCGAACTGTCCGACGCCTTTACCACCGGCTCGTCCATCATGCCGCAGAAAAAGAACCCCGATATGGCGGAGCTGGTGCGCGGCAAAACCGGCCGTGTGTATGGCGATCTGATGGCGGCACTGACGATGCTCAAGGGTTTGCCGCTGGCGTACAACAAGGATATGCAGGAGGATAAGGAGGGCGTGTTCGACGCGGTGGAGACCGTGAAGATGTGCCTGCAGGTGTTCACCGGTATGATCGCCACGATGCGGCTGTGCACCGACAATATGCGCCGCGCCGCACAAACCGGCTTTATCAACGCCACCGACCTCGCCGACTGGATGGTCGCCCACGGGCTGCCCTTCCGTGACGCCTACAAGATCTCAGGTCAGCTCGTCGCCCGCTGCATTGCGGACGGATTGGTTTTGGAAACGCTGCCGCTGTCCGTATATCGGGAATACAGCGAGCTGTTTGACGAGAGCGTGTTCGAGGCGATCGATCTCGACGCGTGTGTGGAACGCCGCATCAGCGAAGGCGGCACCTCCGTTTCCTCAGTAGAAGCGCAGATCACTTATGTGAAAGAGATGTTAGCAATATGACCACTGTATTTATCGACGGCAGCGCCGGCACCACCGGACTGCGTATTTACGACCGTTTGTCAGTGCGCGAGGATCTCTCGTTGCTGATTTTGCCCGACGAGATCCGCAAGGATCCCGCTGCCCGTGCCGAGGCATTACATAAGGCGGATATCGCGTTTTTGTGCCTGCCGGATGCCGCCGCCCGCGAGGCGGTCGCACTGGCAGAAGGCGCTGATACCGTCATCATCGACACGTCCACCGCCCACCGCACCGAAGCGGGCTGGGCCTACGGCTTCCCGGAACTGTCCGACGCACACCGCGAAGCGATCCGCTCTTCCAATCGCATCGCCAACCCCGGCTGCCACGCCAGCGGCTTTATTTCAGCGGTGTATCCACTGATCACAGGCGGCATTGTCGCTCCCGACTTTCCGCTGACGGCGTATTCGCTCACCGGCTACAGCGGCGGCGGCAAAAGCCTGATCGCGGAGTACGAGGATGAAAACCGCGATCCCCGTCACGACAGCCACCGCATTTACGGCACCACGCTGACACACAAGCACCTGCCGGAAATGCAGAAGATCTGCGGTTTGGCGCAGGCGCCGGTGTTCTCCCCCATTTTGGGTGATTTCTATGCCGGTATGGCGACCTCCGTGCTACTGCCCGGATTCCGCGCCGCCGATGTGTGGGAGTGCCTGAACGCCCACTATGCCGGCCAGAAAATGGTCAGCGTCGCACCGCTCGGCGGCGACGAGAGCGTTATTTACGCCTCGACACTCACCGGCAAGGACACCCTGCGTCTGATTGTCACCGGTCACGAGACACAGACGATCGTCACCGCCCTCTTCGATAATCTGGGCAAGGGCGCGTCGGGCGCGGCGATCCAAAACATGAATATCGTGCTCGGTATGGACGAAACCACCGGGCTGTGTGTATAAATCCAAGGAGGATACTATGATCGAACTTATCACCGGCGGCGTTTGTGCCGCAAAAGGCTTTACGGCAAACGGCATCCACTGCGGCATTCGTCGCAACCGCACCAAGCGCGATCTGGCACTCATTTTAAGTGAGGTGCCGGCATCCGCCGCTGCGGTATACACCACCAATCTGGTGAAGGGTGCGCCGCTGCTCGTCACCAAAAAGCACCTGGAAAACGGCACCGCGCAGGCGGTCATCTGCAACAGCGGCAACGCCAACACCTGCAACGCCGACGGCGTGGAGGTCGCGGAAGCAATGAGCCGTCTGGTCGCGGAAGCACTGTCGGTCGCGGCAGAGGATGTTGTCGTAGCGTCCACCGGCGTGATCGGTCAACCGCTGGATCTGACCCCCATTGCCAACGGTATCCCCACACTGGCGGCGGGACTGTCGGTTGAGGGCGGCGCCGCTGCGGCGGAGGCCATTATGACCACCGACACCATCCAAAAGGAGGTCGCTGTCAAATTCACACTGGGCGGCAAGGAGTGCCACCTCGGTGGTATTGCCAAGGGCAGCGGCATGATCCATCCCAACATGGCGACGATGCTGGTATTCCTCACCACCGACGCCGCCATCGCCCCCGCTATGCTGCAAAAGGCGTTGTCGGGTGATATTGTTAACACCTTCAATATGGTCAGCATCGACGGCGACACCTCCACCAACGATATGGTGACGGTGCTGGCGAACGGTCTGGCGGGTAACCCGGAGATCACCGCCGAGGGCGACGATTTCACCGAGTTCATGAAAGCGCTGAACACCGTCACGGTGCAGCTCTGCCGCCTGCTTGCGGGCGACGGCGAGGGCGCGACCAAGCTTCTGGAGTGCCACGTCAGCGGCGCCGCCGATCTCGCTACCGCCAAAACGGTCGCCAAGAGCGTCATCTGCTCCAGCCTGCTGAAGGCGGCGATGTTCGGTGCGGACGCCAACTGGGGTCGCGTGCTGTGCGCCATCGGCTACAGCGGCGCGGCTGTGGACGTTCACAAGGTAGGCGTCTCCTTTCGCTCCGCCAAGGGCGAGATCCCCGTCTGTGTCAACGGCGCCGGCATCCCCTTCTCGGAGGAGCTTGCCAAGGAGATCCTGCTGGAGCGTGAGATCGACATTCTCGTTACGCTGGACAGCGGCGACGCCTGTGCTACCGCCTGGGGCTGTGACCTGACCTACGATTACGTCAAGATCAACGGTGACTACCGCACCTGATAACGGAGGAAACAAAAAATGATGGATACCGCTTTTTCCAATGCGGAACGCGCCGAGGTGCTGACTCAGGCGCTTCCTTACATCAAGCGTTACAACAACAAGATCGTGGTTGTCAAATACGGCGGCAACGCGATGATCAACGAGCAGCTCAAGCAGCAGGTGATGGAGGACATCGTCCTGCTGTGGCTCATCGGCGTCAAGGTCGTGTTGGTACACGGCGGCGGCCCCGAGATTAGCGAGATGATGACCCAGCTCGGCAAAAAGCCGCAGTTTGTGGACGGTCTGCGTGTCACCGACAAGGAGACCGTGGACATCGTGCAGATGGTACTTGCCGGCAAGGTCAACAAGACCCTCGTCAACCTTCTGGAAAAGAAGGGCGGCAAGGCGATGGGTATTTCCGGTATGGACGGCCGTCTCATCGAAGCCAAAATGCGTGACGAGCGCCTCGGCTATGTCGGTGAGATCACCAAGATCCACATCCAACCGGTACTGGATCTGTTGGAAAAGGGCTACATCCCCGTTATTTCCACCCTCGGCTGCGACCGCGACGGCAACGCTTATAACATCAACGGTGACACTGCTGCCGCCTACATCGCGGGCGCAATGAACGCCGAGCGTCTGGTAATGATGACGGATATTGCCGGCATCCTGCGCGATAAGGATGACCCCTCCACCCTCATCCCCGAGGTCACTATCTCGGAGGCACAGCAGCTCTGTACAGAGGGCGTGGTGTCCGGCGGTATGATCCCGAAGGTGGACTGCTGCATCGAAGCGATCCACAAGGGCGTAAAGAACGTGGTTATTATGGACGGGCGTGTGGAGCACTCCATTCTGATGGAGATCCTGACGGATGAAGGTGCCGGCACGTTGGTTACGGAGGATCCGGTATGAGCACACTGATGGAGCGCGACAGCGCGTATGTTGCCAACACCTACCGTCGTTTTCCCGTGGAGGTCGTTTCCGGTAAAGGCTCTCTGCTGTGGGACACCGACGGTAAACGGTATATTGATCTGGGCTCGGGCATCGGCGTGACCGCCTTCGGCATCGCGGACGATGCGTGGCAGGCGGCGGTGACCGCACAGCTCGGCCGTGTCCAGCACACCTCCAATCTGTACTACACCGAGCCCTGCGTTGCGCTGGCCGAGCGTCTGTGCGAGCGCACCGGTATGAAACGGGTATTTTTCGGTAACTCGGGCGCAGAAGCAAACGAGTGTGCCATCAAGGTAGCACGCAAGTACGCCGCCGAGCATAAAGGTGCGGAATACAGCACCGTTATCACACTGGAAAACAGCTTCCACGGCCGTACGCTGACAACGCTTGCCGCCACGGGTCAGGATCACTTCCACGAGCTGTTCCAGCCCCTCACCCCCGGTTTTGTCCACGCCCCCGCCAACGATTTCGCGGCAATGGAGGCACTGGTTGCCGAGCACAAGGTCGCGGGCATCCTGATGGAATGTGTACAGGGCGAGGGCGGCGTCAACAGTCTGGAACTGAAATACGTCCGCCAGGTCGCGGAGCTTGCCGCGCGCGAGGATATCGTGCTGATGATCGACGAGGTGCAGACGGGCAACGGTCGCAGCGGCAAGCTGTATGCCTACGAATATTACGGTATCCGCCCCGACGTCGTCACCACGGCAAAGGGTCTCGGCGGCGGTCTGCCGCTGGGTGCAGCGATCCTCGGTGAGAAGGTGGCCGATGTGCTCGGCTTCGGCGATCACGGCTCTACCTTCGGCGGCAACCCCGTCTGCTGCGCCGGTGCCGTCAACGTGCTCGATCGTATTGACGACGAGCTGCTTGCGGACGTGCGCCGCAAAAGCTTGTATCTGTTTAACGAGCTTATCAAAGCCAAGGGCGTCAAATCGGTCAGCGGTATGGGTCTGATGATCGGCATCGAAACCAAACGTCCCGCCGCCGAGGTCGTGGCAGAATGCCGCGAAAACGGCGTGCTGTGCCTGACCGCCAAGCATAAGGTGCGTCTGCTGCCTGCGCTGAATATCCCGATGGAACTGCTGGAAGAGGCGATCGCCGTGATCAAGGCGGCGTGCGCCAAGGAGGATAGATTATGTCTCTGAAGAACAGAAGCTTTCTGAAGCTGCTTGACTTTACTCCGGCGGAGATTGAGGGTCTCATTGACCTTGCCGCCGAGCTGAAGGAGAAGAAAAAGGCGGGCATCCCCCACCGCCTGTGTGAGGGCAAGAGCATCGCCTTGGTGTTTGAAAAGACCAGCACTCGCACCCGCTGCGCGTTTGAGGTGGCGGCTGCCGATCTCGGTATGCACCCCGTCTATCTTGATCCGCAGGGCTCGCAGATCGGCAAGAAGGAAAGCATCGCCGACACCGCCC
>JAGBFF010000020.1 GCA_017936615.1 Clostridia bacterium
GGCTCGAATATGAGCGAGGTTATCAGTATCTTTGTTGCCACACTGATGGGATTTGTAATCCTGCAGCCCGTTCACCTGCTGTGGATCAACCTGGTCACTGACTGCTTCCCGGCGTTGGCACTGGGTATGGAAAAAGTCGAAGCCAACATTATGCGCCGCAAGCCGCGTGATGCCAAGGCCGGCATTTTCTCCGGCGGTATGGGCTTCGACGTCGTCTACCAAGGACTTCTTGTCTCGGTTCTGGTGCTGATCTCCTACTTCGTCGGTCACTTCGTACAAACCGGCACGTGGGTGCTTGAGAACAGCACGCACGGCACAACCATGGCATTTCTGACTATGTCAATGGCGGAGATCTTCCACAGCCTGAATATGCGTTCACAGCGCGGTAGCCTGTTTGCCATGAAGACCGGCAACGCCATGCTCTATATCGCCGCTCTCGGCTCGTTTGTCGCCACTACGCTGGTGTGCGAGGTTCCGTTCCTGGCAACTGCCTTTGGCTTTGAGCAAGTCGGTCTCGTCGAATATGCCATTGCGATCGGCATCGGCGCTTGCGTCATTCCGATTGTTGAAATCGTCAAGTTCTTCCAGCGCAAGATTGCGAAGGACTAATATCCACCAGAAGAAAACCCCTGCGACAGCAAGTTGCTGTCGCAGGGGTTTGTTTTTATATCTCTGTCGTCCAATCCTCATCCCACGGATACCGCATCCGCAGCACCTCACCGCCGCGTTTGGCAGACTCCTCGGCATAGATGCCGGGAATCGTCATTGCCAGTCCTTCTTTCAAGGAGATCGGTGCGGGATCGCCGTTTTGCAGAGCATCAAACAAATGGCTTAACAGCGCGTAGTCCATTCCGCCGTGTCCCTTGGCCTTCGGGTCGTTAGCAAATTCCGGAGGCATAAACTCACCACTGATCTCTCGGAGCTCGTTGTTATCAGCATTGGTGAAATTGTAACGGATCACGGGCTTTTCAAAACGGTCGATTCGCTCCATATACCCTTCCGTTCCGAAAACGCGATAATTATGGTTCCCGATATTAGCACGACAACGGCCGTTGCGCATCAGTCGTACGACAACGCCCGACTCGGTCTGGAAGTTGGCGCACATCATGTCGTCCTTGGTGGATTCCGGCGACTGCTTTCCGGTGCCAAAACAAGAGACATATCGCAGTTCTTCATCCAACACCGTCAGCAGGGGCCCCAAGGAATGGGTGCAATACCGAATGGGAATCAGCAATTTGCGCCAGTCACCGTTCTCGTTAAAATGGATGTGAAACTCACTGTTCGGCCAAGACCAATGAATGTATTCCGCTTCCATACAGTACGGTTTACCCAGCGAGCCGTCCTGATAAAACTCCTTCAGGAGTGCGGCAAACTTTTGCTCATTCGGATTGGCGCCAACCGAGATGATCGCCTTCGATTTCTGTGCCGTCTTCCAGAGCTTCTCTGCCTCGGCAAGGCTGGCTACCACGGGAATATCGGTCATCACGTTTATGTTCTTTTCCAAGGCTTTACAGCAAAACTCGGCGTGAATGTCCGCACCTGTCTCCACGATCACCAGATCCAACGCTGCTTTTTCCAGCATCTCGTCATAGTCGGTGAAAAACTGTGTGTTCGGATATTTTTCTGCAAAGGCCGCGTCAGTACGCCATTTTTGGTCATACCAGTTGGTTTCCCGAATGTCACACGCCGCCGCAGCAACTGCGCAATCAAAGGTATCCACAGCCAACGAAAACATATCTCGCCCGCGAGGGCCCAGACCCACAACACCAACACGAATCTCTTTCATAATGATTACCCCTTCCCATCATGCTACTTTGAATAAAATTAAGGCAACAGCGCCAATTCCGACACTGATAAGCTGACGTTTGCTAAACTTCTCTTTATAGATCAAAAGAGAGATCAAAAAGCTGAGCAACAGTCCCAGGCCTGTTTTCATCGGTGTGGCAACAGAAATAGGAACATACGGGTACAAAAGCAGGTTCACCCAATTTTTCCCGCCGTTGAGTAATCCGGCCACTGCTCCGTACAGCACGCCGTTCTTTACGGTCGATTTCAGCGTGTCCCGCTCTTTTATGATTCCCCACACTGTCAGCATTGCAAACGCTCCGCCCAAAGAAACGATCATAAATTCATTATCGTAAGCGTGGGAAAAGTATAATTGCTGTTCGCGCGAGATTACAGCAATCAAACCGTTACTGACCGCAGAAGCCAGCGTCCAAAAAAGCCATCCTGCAGACAGCTTTTTCCGCTCATCGGGCTCGGATTTTTTGTAACGCATAAGAAATACCGAAAGAAACACCATACCGATGGCAAGCCAGGTGATCACATTGGATTCTTCGTGAAGAAAGAAAATTCCGTAGACGATGGAAATAACTCCCGAAAACGATGAAATCAATTTTGTAGCAATAAATGAGCCCAGCTGCAAAGCCATGTACATTGCGTAAAACCCGATCGCAAAAAACAAACTGCTGACCAATCCGTACAGTACCAACGTACCGGAGAAGTAAAGCCCTTGCCGATCCGTAATAACAAAAAAGAGAATGGAAAACAGGCATATGATCGCATTAAAAAGCATACCGCCACTGCCGTGCCGCTTCCCATAATGGCGTACAACCATGCCTTCGCCCTGATTGATTACCGAATCAACGATCATCAGCAAAGCGCCCATACTCTCTCACCTCTTTGCCAAGAGTATAGCATTTTGTGTATTAACGGTAAAGTGCTAAAACCCATATCCTCCTGTAAAAAACCCATTTTTCTTGCTTTTTAACAAGCGTCGTGATATACTTCATGAAGGAGTGATGTGCTATGAACGATATTTGTAATTTCATACCGGCTGAAGAAAGTCGACACAACATTGAATTTTTCCATTTCGTCTACGAAACGGATTTTGAAAAAATCTGCAAGCCAACCCGTCGGTCCAACTACTATGCTTATCTGATATTCAAAGGCACACCCACCCTACAGATTGAAGGAATACAGCACGAGCTCTCCCCCGGCTCTCTGTTTTTTACACGTCCTTTTCAGCCGTTTAAGGTTACTACAGCTGCCCCTTTTTCCATCCTATACATCAGTTTTAACGGTCAAGGTGCCGAAGAGCTGTTGACACACGTTGGCGTTGTCAATGACAACTGTGTGTTCCATTATTCCAAAGAACTGACAAGCTTCTGGATGAATGCCGTGCGCCGCGTCAATGAAAAAAACGCCACGCTACTGACCGAAAGTGTTTTGCTTTACACCCTATCCTTCATCAACTGCGATAACAGAACAACGACCGCCACATCCGATCGCTTTAACGAAGCGTTGGACTACATCAACACCAATTACGCCGATGTCGGTATGAGTGTCGTCCGTGTCGCCGATATGTTTTTCTATAACGAAAAATATTTTTCCGCACTGTTTATCAAGCGTACCGCCATGAAATTCACCGAATACGTCAATCGGTTACGAGTACAGCACGCCATTAAACTGATAAAAAGCAATCGAACCGCCATTTCGAACATCGCCTTAGAAAGCGGTTTCAATGATCCTGCCTATTTCTCAAAAGTATTCAAGCGCATCATTACGCTGACACCGCAGGAATATATCAAACAAAACAGTACGCGGATCAGTTAACCGCACTGCCTTCAAAAGTAAAAACGAGTACAGATTTCTCTGTACCCGTTTTTTGTTATACCGTTACCTGTATGATCTGCGTATCGGGATAGGACTCTTCCAACGAAGAAAAGTCATAATCGCTGATCACGTAATCAAAGCTGCTGAAATCGCAAAGGATCTTCGACACACGGCGGTTACGCTTTTCATTATCCACCAGATAGAATGACTGCTCCGAGTTTTCCATCATCACACGGTGAAGGTCATAATAAACTCCACCGCAACCGACGTGCCCCCTGTCCGTCACAGAACCGGTCGAAAAGAACGCCTTATCAGCTCGGTAGCTTCGTGCCATATCCACGGTATCTGTGCTTCCGATCATACTGGGTGCTTCCAAAATCTTACCACCTAATACGACGCACGCAATACCCAGATCACTCAAATAGCTCGCCAGTGTGATGTTGTTGGTGATGACCATTACGTCGGATTTTTCCGTCAAGAAAGGCCCCATATGCTGTGCCGTAGTCGAGCCGTCAACGAAGATAACGTCGCCGTCACACACGAATTCAGCCGCTTTCTGCGCGATTTTTTCTTTTGCGTGGTGCTGCTTATGCTGACGAAACACCAACGGCACCGCACTGGCTGCCACCAACTCGACACCACCATAGCTGCGCCGAACCAGCTTACGCTTCTCCAGCACGTTCAGATCCCGATTGATCGTTGCGGAACTGTACCGCAGCTTCTCAATCAAATAAGCAACCGTGACGTATTGAAACTTTTCCAAAATCGCCAAAATCTCATCCTGGCGTTCCTGCGGATACATTAGTTTACCCCCAAAATCATGAGAATTGTTGAGAAATTTCCATTATTTTAAACTCTATTGCGAAATGTTGAAAACTTCGCTATTATTATAGGCGTTGTTTGGCATAGTGTCAAGTGGGGTGTATGTTATATGAAGGATCTGACTTCGGGAAATCTGTCCAAAACCTTTCTCCGATTTGCCATACCGGCTATTTTGGCGGGATTATTGGGACAAGCTTACGCTATTATCGATTCGATCATCATCGGCAAATTTTTAGGAACCGAATCGCTGGCGGCACTGGGATCTACCGGTGAGTTTCTCTCGCTGATTGATGCGATATTCTGGGGCTACGGTGTTGGCTGCGGCATTTATGTCGCCAAACTGTTCAGCGCTGGTGATAATCTGAAGCTCCGCAACACCATTATCGCAACACTATTGACGGAAAGCCTTGTCGCTGTTTTTCTCGGCGTCGTACTCATTGCTTTGCACCAACCGCTACTGGATCTGCTGCGAGTCGATCCGCTCATCCGCAAAGAAGCGGCACAGTATTTCTGCATCATCGTCGGCGGCTTGGTCGTCCAGAACTTTGGCTGGCTCGGCGTGTACCTCACCAATGCCCTTGGTATCTCATCCTTCCCGCTGTATATGTCGATCATTTCCTGCCTAATCAATATCGCAGGTAACCTACTGTCTGTTTTAGTGTTAGATGCCGGTGTCGTCGGTGTTGCTCTATCCACCATTTTTGCCGCTACCATCGTAGCACTCTGCTACGTTATCAAATTCCTGAAGATCTTTCGGGAGCTCGGTGCCTTCGGCAAATTCTCTATGGCGGGATATTTTCGTGGTGCGATTCCCTATGCCATACCGTCTATGTTTCAGCAATGCCTGATTTATATCGCCAACGCCTCGATCACGCCGCTGGTCAATGCCAACGGTTTTGCGGCTACCGCCGCCTTCAGCGTTTCCAGAAAATACTACAATCTGGTAGCATCGATCTATCAGAACTCCACCAAGGTTATGGCGAATTTTACCTCGCAGTGCACCGGGAACGGTCGCTACGAACGAATCCGTGACGGCATTTGGATCATCCTGCGGCAATCCACCCTGTTCGTGCTGCCGCTGCTGTTGATTTGTATCCTGTTTCCCACATTTATGGCAAGCTTGTTTTTCAATGCTGAAACCCCGTTGGAAAGTTACACATTGGCGGCGCCATTCCTGCGTTTCTTCCTGCCGCTTGTCCTGTTTAATCTCGTAAACAATCTATTCCATGCCATTCTCAAAGGATTGAAATCCACCCGTTTGCTGATGCTGTCTTCATTCATCGGTTGTATAACGTATGTTGTGGCCGGTTACACATTCGAACCGTTTTGGGGTCTGTACGGTATTTACGCGGCACTGGCCCTGTCGTGGATCACGGAAGCGATTTTTGCTGCCATCATCTATCTCAGCGGAAGATGGCAAACACCGGCTATGCGAAAAGCACTGGAAAATACATAAGGAAAAGCCGACGGGGTTATTCCCCGTCGGCTTTTTTTGATCGAAATACAAACAATTTACTGACGATATAATTCAAGATGAGTACCACAATTTGAGCGGCAATTTTAACTGTCAACTCGTGGAAATCGAGCCATGTGATGAAGACCAGCAATATGACTTCCTCAATCAAAAAGGTCGCCAGTCTTCCACCGTAAAAGCGAAGCAACTGCATCCATAGTGTCACACCCTTTGTAGGTGCCTGAAAAACCCACAAACGGTTGGTTAGAAAGGCAAATAACACCGCGAGCAGCCACGAAATCGTGTTAGCAATATGCTCATTCAGATCGAACCCACTTTCACACAGCCAAAAAGAACCAATGCTGATCACCGTCGTCAAGCCGCCGAAAAACAAATACAGCAACACTTCACGATGTCGCTGCCAGAACGGCTGCAACGGCTTCAAAATTCGGCAGGCAAACAAGCGGTCAAACACGTCTCCGCCGGCCATGGGATCCCCCCTTGATTATCTCATACTGCGGCGAATCGCAGTAATAATACGTTCAGTCACCGGAGAAAGCACCAAATTGATAGCAAACTCCACCAAGAAATTGACGCCGATCAGTCCAAGGAAAATGTACGATACGACCTCCTGGCCGCCTGCCCACGCCGTCAGCGTATCGCGGAACAGGAACCACATACCGAGGACAAACAAACCGGTATTCACAATTGGCACAACGATCGCTGCAGCAAGCACGCCCAGAAACGGCTTGTTCTCTTTGCGCAGAATTTGAGCAACAGCGCCACCTGTGAACCCTGCTGCCGTTCCCTTGAACAAGCACACCAGCGCGGTAAGCCACGGATTGACATTCCACAGAATATTGCCGCCGACGTCCATACCGGTGATACAGCAGATCACCACAACAACGCCGAAAATAAAGCCCAAAACCGCACCGGAGCGTGCACCGAACAACACGCCGCCCACAACCAACGGAATCAACACCAACGACAGATTAAATGCGCCGATCTTGATGCCGTAGCTCATCAGCTGCAGCACAACGATCAGTGCTGCCAAAATCGATAACTGAGCCAGTTGGACTGTTTTCTTTGATACCATACTTAACACTCCTTGCTGCTGCTCCCTGCGGGATGCAGCGCATTTTTATAAAAAACCGTCAGGCGCGGTTTTTTTCGTAGATCAGACGCAGACCGTCCAGCAGCAGACGGTCGTCGTATACCGTTTCGCGGCGGCAAGCAGCGGCAATCTCGCGCCCCAAACCACCGGTAACAACGACCGTGGCCTTCACACCCAGCTCCTGCTCAATACGGTCACACATACCCTCCATCATCGACGCCGTACCAAGCACCGCGCCGGAGCGCATAGAATCGCTCGTATTGGTGCCGATCGCGTGTTCCGGTGCTTTGATGTGCACACGCTGGAGTAGTGAGGCATTACTCACCAACGAATCCAGAGAGGTCGCCACACCCGGCATGATCGCGCCTCCACGGAAAGCACCGCTCGCGTCGATCGCCGAAACAGTCGTCGCCGTACCGAGATCCCAGACGATACACGGGGTTCCGTACTTATGAACCGCTGCCACGGCACCGACCAATAGGTCTGCACCGAGCTGTGCCGGATTATCAATGCGGATATTCATACCGGTCTTGATGCCAGGGCCGACCATCAGCGGCTCTACACCGATGATCCGCTGCACCGCTGTGCAGAGAACTGCATCCAAGCCGGGAACGACCGAACTCAAAATAGCACCGTGGATCGCTTTGGGATCAACATCGTGCAATTTTAATATCGACAACAGCTCCACAGCGTATTGGTCACCGGTACGGGAACGATCGGTTTTCAGACGGCATTCACAAGCCAGCTCCTCCCCATTAAAAACACCGATCGTCAAATTGGTATTGCCGAGATCAAGAGTCAGCAGCATGTGCGGTTACCTCCTCCGTACGATGCGCCACGATATATCGCGGACGGTTCTTAACTTCATCATAAATACGGGCAATATAATGTCCGATAATACCGAGACTCACCATGATTGAGCCGCCGATCAGCAGCAACAACAGGATGACCGTGGTAAAGCCTTCCACGGCATCTCCCACAAAGAATCGCACCAATGTTTGAATGCCCAGCACCAAAGTACATACAAGCAGCATACCGCCAAGTACCGTTACCAGTCGAAGTGGAGCGGTAGTAAACGACGTAATGTTGTTGATCGCATATTTAAGCAGCCCGCCGATCGACCATTTCGACTTGCCGTTGATACGCTCCGCAACCTCAAATTCCACCGTTGCGGTACGGAAGCCCGCCCAAAACGACAGTGCGCGGAAAAAGGTGTCCTTCTCCTGCAAGGAATTCATCACGTCAACAACACGGCGATCCAGCAGCTTGAAATCGGAGGAGGATTGCATATCCATTCCAACCGCACGACCAACCAAACGGTAAAACAGGCGAGCAAACGCACCGTGCGACGCACTTTCCTTGCCGCGGCTGCTCTTCTTCCCTTCCACGACCTCATAACCCTGCTCCCACAGGGCCACCATCTGCGGTATGACTTCCGGCGGAAACTGCATATCGCAGTCCGTAACAACGCAGGCATCGCCCTTTGCTTCGCGCAGGCCGGCGAAGATCGCCGCTTCATTGCCGAAGTTGCGGCTGAAAGACACACCACGTACCGCGGGGTCTTTTTTCGATGCCTCACAGATCAGCTCGTAGGTACGGTCACAGGAACCGTCATCCACGAAGATCAACTCGTAGGTAATACCGACACCGCACAGCACCTCGGATAAACGATGCACCGCCAATGTAATATTTTTTTCCTCGTTATACGAGGGGATCACCACGGACAGCAAGCTCATCCGCTTATCCTCCTTCGGTAAATTTACATATCCCGCCGTAAGGCACGTTCTGCCTCGCGTTTCATATCCCGTTTTGCCGCATCCTCGCGCTTATCGTACAGTTTTTTACCGCGACATAGTCCTAATTGTACCTTCACCCGCGACCCTTTAAAATACAGTGACAGCGGAATCAACGTCAATCCTTGCTGTTGTTTCAGCAGTCCGTAGAGCCGAAATATCTCACGGCGATGCATCAGCAGGCGGCGGACACGCATCGGATCACGGTTGAAAATATTACCCTGTTCATAGGGACTGATGTGCATTCCTTTGACAAACAACTCTCCGTTGTCCACCGTGCACCAAGCATCCTTCAAATTCACCGAACCCTTACGAAGGGATTTCACCTCCGTACCGCACAACTCGATTCCGGCCTCCATCGACTCCTCGACAAAGTAGTCATGGAAGGCTTTTCGGTTTTCGGCAATGGTCTTGGTTGCGACCCGTTCGCCGGCCATGACAATTCCTCCTTACAATTCACTGCGGCCCTCCAACGAGCGGCGCAGTGTTACCTCATCGGCATACTCCAGATCCCCACCCACGGGAATACCATACGCCAGACGGGTGACTTTGATCTCAAAAGGCTTGAGAAGTCTCGATAAATACATCGCGGTCGCTTCTCCCTCTACGGTGGGGTTGGTTGCCATGATGACCTCGGTAACGTCCGTGTTCGCCACACGGGTCAGCAACTGTTTGATGCGAAGCTGTTCGGGACCAATACCGTCCATCGGCGAGATCGTACCGTGCAGAACGTGGTAGACTCCCTGATATTCACGGGTACGCTCAAATGCCAACACATCCTGCGGCTCCTCCACCACGCAGATGACACTTTCATCGCGGTTGACCGCCGAACAAACGCTGCATTGCTCCCCATCGGTCAGATTACAGCAGATCTCACATTCGTGAATATTTTTACGCGCATCGACAATAGCACCGACAAAGCGATCCGCCTCCTCTGCCGACATTGACAGCATAGAAAACGCCAAACGAACAGCAGTTTTATGACCGATGCCCGGGAGGCGCTCCCACTGCTCGATCAATTTATCCAACGCAGCCACACGATAAGCCATGTGTCAGTTACCTTCCTTTTGATTTTGTTTTTTCGCACGATACCGTGCGGCAATGCGACTCGCTGCCACCACCAAACACGCACCGAGCAGTACGCCGATACAATCCTTTGCCACATCAAGCAGTTCGAATGCCCTGCCGGCAGCGATCCACAGCTGATGACATTCATCAAACAGTGCATAAACGACACAGCATACAAATGTGATCAAAAACCACCTCTTCAGCCGATAGCTACGCACAAGCAAGGATGAAAACAATCCCAGTAATGCAAATGACGCCACGTGAGCAGCGCTGCGAATGAGCTCGTGTGCCGTTTCCTGCTGCGCTTCCGTAAACTGAAAAAACGAAAACAGACTCCCCAACAAGCCTTGCGTAACAGCGCCGCTGATCGCAGAGGATTGTTCGGCAGACTGTTCCGAAAACATAAAGATTCCTACGGCAACCGACAACGTCAGCACCCATAAAACGATCTTCTTCGTCATACCGTTTTGCATCAGAAAGGAAGATTCATACCGCCCGTAAGCTTACCCATCGTCTCTTCCGACTCGGCCTGCGCTTTACGGACAGCTTCATTAACGGCCGCCATGATCATATCCGACAGCATTTCGGTATCCTCGGGATCGACCGCTTCGGGATTAAGCTCCAATGAACGAAGCAAATGCTTGCCGTCCACGGTAGCGGTCACCATACCGCCGCCCGCCGTAGCGCTGTACTCTTTCGCCTCAAGCTCTGCCTGCGCCGTCGCCATATCCTCCTGCATTTTCTGTGCCTGCTTCAGCATGGCCTGCATATTATTGCTTCCTCCGCCGTAGCCTTGCGGTAATCTTGCTTTCATATCGATCAACCTCTCTCTTCTATCGTAATGCCGGATTCTGCGCTGCGCCGAAGAAAATCCGAAAGCGGATCGGCAGGGGCAGAAGGTTCTTCTTTGCGATTCGGACGCCCGCGCTTAATACGCATCGGTCTGCCGACAACAGCCTGAACCGCACCAAGCAACACAGCTTTGTTCCCATCGGAGCGCACCAATGCGCCGAACAGTTCGTTATCGGTTAAAATAATGAGCTGCTCTCCATCGATCACAGCGGTGGAGTCCGTCAAAACGCCGTACAGCGGCGGACTTTGCTTGGCAATGTATGCCAGCACATCCGCCCATCCTGTAAACGGGACTGAGACACTGACGGACGGGGCGTTTTCCGCTGGCTTCGGTTCTTCGGGCTTTGCTGCTTCCTGCGACACGGGTGTCGGCTCCGCTTCAGGCTTGACGCTCGATGCTATCGATGCGGTAGGAGTCGACGGCATCGGCCGTGTTTCCAGTGCCTCGATCCGACGCAACAAACTTTCAGGCGTCGTATCCAACCGCGGGTCACACAGACGCAGCATGGTGGTCTCCATCTCTACGCGGCGGGAAACGCCGCTTTTCAGCCGATCCAGCGTACGCTGCAATACATCCATAATATGTAGGATCGACTCCAACGACAGGGCATCCGCTTCTCTGTGCAATTCCACCAATTCATCAGGCGACATCACGATCAACGCACCGGGGTCACCGACGCTCTTCATAATCATCAAATTGCGGTAGAAATCCACCAGCTCAACGCACAGACGCTCCATATCTTTGGAGCCTTCATAGAGCGAATTCAGCAGCGTCAAGGCCGCCGCACCGTCGCGACTGCGAATAGCAGCTGCCAAGCGGAACAGGTAATCTCTACCGGCCATGCCGGTGGCCTCTGCCACCAGTGACGCTGTCACATCATGCGAGCGGGACAAACACTGATCCAGCAGCGACAAGGCATCGCGCAGGCCGCCGTCCGCCAAACGGGCGATCAGTAACGCCGCATCATCCGCCAAGGTAAATTGCTCCTGATCAGCCACATACTGAAGGCGTGCACTGATCTCCTCGGCAGGAATGCGACCGAAATCAAACCGCTGACAACGGGATAGAATAGTTGCAGGTAGCTTATGTACCTCGGTTGTCGCCAAGATAAAGATAACGTGCTCCGGCGGTTCTTCCAACGTTTTCAGAAGGGCATTAAATGCACCGGCGGACAGCATATGAACCTCGTCGATGATATACACGCGGTACTTGGCGATAGAAGGCGAAAAATTCACTTCATCGCGCAGATCACGGATATTATCCACACCGTTGTTGGAGGCTGCGTCGATCTCTACCACATCCAGGATGGTGCCGGCATCAATGCCGCGACAGTTATCGCACTCGTTACACGGATCACCGTCTCTGGGAGAAAGGCAGTTGACCGCCTTTGCCAGAATCTTGGCG
This sequence comes from Clostridia bacterium, assembly GCA_017936615.1. Lineage (GTDB taxonomy): Bacteria > Bacillota > Clostridia > Oscillospirales > Acutalibacteraceae > RGIG3009. Next base: position 12,123 of record JAGBFF010000020.1, read on the forward strand.
CAGGAGGTCTTACCGGTACCGCGCGAGCCCGTGAACAGGTACGCGTGTGCCAGACGTCCCGTGCGCAATTCATTTTTTAATGCCGTGGTAACGGCAGGCTGACCGTACACTTCAGAAAACGTCTGCGGTCGCCATTTGCGGTACAAGACCTGATACAAACCGGAGCACTCCCCTTCCTACAAGTTAAAAGAGCCATGTACCTTCGGGCGTAAGGACGGGCAGGCTCCCAGCGGCGCACCGCAGAATACCGCTTAATTCTGCTCCGTTCACCGCCTGACATGGTTCACGGGTCGCCGTCGCGCAGGACCCACCCGTCCGTACGCCCCAAGGCACATGGCGTTACAATTCAGTATACCGTATTTTTTTAAAAAAAGCAAGAGCGACAGCGCATTTTTTACTGTAAAGTGTATACCAAACCGTCAGTGGCGCTGACGGTGCCGTCGATGCGAATAAACAAAGCCTCTACGTCATCCAATTCCGATAACAGGGCCATCGCCCGGGATTCACCGAGCACAAAGCACGCGGTGGACAGTGCATCCGCCTGCACCGAGCTTTCACAGACGATCGTGACTGAAGCCAACCCATTTTGGACTGGCATACCGGTCTCGGGCGAAAGCAAATGATGATACCTCACACCGTCCAGCGTAAAGCCGCGTTCATACACGCCCGAAGTGACGACAGAAAGCTCTTTACCGCTGATGATCGCACGCAGTCTCTCTGCGTTCAGCGGATCCTTGACCCCGATGCGCCACACATCGCCTTGCTTATCACCAATGACAACGATATTTCCACCCAGATCAATCAAGGCGGAGGTGACTCCGTTCGCCAGCAGAACATCCCGCAAACGGTCGGCAATAAACCCTTTGGCGATTCCCCCAAGATCAAGGGCACCCTCGGTCAGTGTCACCGTTGTCCCGGAAACCGTCAGATGACGGTAATCCACCATGCTGACAGCCTCTGCCAGCAGTGTTTTATCGGGTAAGGATGGCGGATCGCCGGAGAAATCCCATAATGTCGTTACCGGGCGCAGTGTGATATCGAATGCGCCGTCCGATAACTCGGCGTACTGCAAACTCAGCTGCAAAAGTTCTGCCGTTTCCTCGGCGACAACAACAGGCGCGCCCATAGCTGCATTGATACGCGAAATATCGCTTCCCGCAATCGTAGCGCTGAACAGTTTCTCGAGTCTTTGTATCTCTGCAAAACAAGTATCCAGTACCACTTCGCCATCCACGTCTCCTTGCGCCTCGTAGATCGTAATACTGACCACGGTATCCAGTGCAAACCCGGTACGGGAGCTTTCGGAAAACGAGGAAGAACGACATGCCGTCGCTGTTAGGACAACGCCGAACAGCGCCAGCGAAAGCAACATAGTAACTACCCGTTTCATCCCCGTTCCCCTTTCAAAATCCGACATTTCGGCTACCGAAATAAGTTTACCACATTTGTTCATAAAATGCAAAGTTTTCCTTACAAGTTTGTAATAAAGATTGCGTAGTAACCCCCTCTACTGTATAATGAACTCAACTTTTAGAAAGGAGGCAGCGGACGATGCTTCAACGAATACAGGTAATCAAAGCTGAAGGTTTTCTGTTCCTCGCATGTGTGTCAGCGATTGCATTGATTCCTCTGCTTCCGGAATACTTTTCCCCCGTGCTCGCCATCGTTGCCGTGTTTTTGGCGGCCAAAGATGCCCACGCACGCGGCACAGTAATTCAGGTCGGTGTCTTGGGGAAACTGCTTCTGCTGTACATCGCTTATATGGCATTCGGAATCGCTTATTCTTCCCATAAAATGAACAGCCTCGCCACTGTTGCCATGTGGCTGGTTATGTTTTTAGTGTACCTGTCCCTCACGACGGTTTTGCACAACCGACATCGCTTGCACTGCGCCTTGTTTTTTGTTGCAGCAGCGGCCGGTACGATTGGCCTGATCGCCTGTTTCCAATATTTGTACCGCATGGTGTTCGGTCAGGACTCACTCTCCAACCAATTTTGGCTGCGTATCGATGAGTGGTTCTATCAATACTTCCCACTGGAAATCAATCTCGATATGGGTACCAATCGTTCGGCATCCACGTTTACCAACCCCAATATGCTGGCGGAATATCTGGTTATGGTCACGCCGATTGCCGGATATTACGGCTTTTGCGGAAAGCGAACAGCACCACGCCTGTTGGCACGTGCTTTTACCGTTCTTGCCGTTTTCGGTATTATCATGTCCTTTTCGCGTGGCGCCTATCTGGCATTACTTTCGATGCTGCTTCTCATCATCGTCACGCATCTGCGCAAGCTGACACCGTTTATGATGTGTCTGGTCGCCGCCGTTTCCCTTGTTCCGGAAGCAATCATCGGCCGCCTCCTTTCCATCGGTCAAGGCGGTCACGCGATTTTCGAGCGCCTTGAGGCGTGGGAGGTGGCGATGGAAGCCATCGTGCGCAGCCCGTTGATCGGTATGGGCCCGGGCGTATCTAATTTTTGGGATTTTTTATTGAAAATGGGTGTCAACGTCCCTCACGCACATAACCTGATCCTCCAGGTGCTGGTCGAGGGCGGCTTTATCGCTTTGTTCCTCCTGTGTCTGGTAGCCACCCGTCTGCTGCAGGACAGCCTAACCCTTCTCAACCGCTCGCGTCAGGCTGCCCCTGTAGGTCGTGTCTTTTTGATGTTTGCCGTCGCTTTCATCGTACACGGCATGGTTGACTACCCCTTCCTGTCTCCAAAATTGATCGGCATCTTCTGTATGGTTCTCGGCTTTTTTGACACGATGTCCGGTACCTATCTTACTAACCGCATAACACCGCTGAAGAAGTTGTTCGAGCCGGTTACCAAGCGTTTTCGCAAAAAGAAATCTTTATAAGAGTAAAGCGCTCTGTCCGAAAAGGACAGAGCGCTTTTTGTACGCGATCACACGTATTCTACTACATCGACCCAGCTTAGCAAAAACTCTCGCTCATCGGGGTTTCCTTTTACCGATTGTGAAGCCGCCACGATCGGCATCCATTTCTGTACGTACTGATGTGCCGTATTGCTCTTTCTGCAAAACAGATCCAGATACTTTTTGGCAACGGCGGCATCCCCGTTCAAACAGAACAGCAGATACGTCCGCGCCGCATCGGCAGAAGCGTTACCTTGCGTTGCGTGTGCCCAGTCAATGATGTAGGGCGTTCCATCCTCGGTAATGATAATATTACTGGGGTTGAAGTCACCGTGGCACACCTTCCGATGCTTCGGCATCCCCTCCAAACGGGCGTGCAGTTCATAGCGCGTTGTTGCATCCAGATCGGTCTCGTTGATCTTGCGATCCATCTTATCCTTCAGCTTATTCAGCAGGCGGCAGGTCTTGGACTGCACGTACAGTTGAAGATCGACGAAC
>JAGBFF010000021.1 GCA_017936615.1 Clostridia bacterium
GGGTGCTCTTCCATCAGCTGCGCCAACGTTTTTCCCTCAATATAATCGGTGACGATTGCCCAACGGCCCTCAACCAGCGTCACCTTCAGCACACGCGGTACATTAAGTCCCGTCTCCTCGATACGCGCCTGATTCAATGCTTCATTCAGCACATCTGCCTTGGAAAAATGCTCATTGAACACCTTAACACATTGGTTACCGTCGCGGTAGATCGTCTTATCCGCTCTGGTCGCGATTATCGTATCCATTTTCATTGTCGTCACTCCTTATCGCTTTCCGTAATAGGCATTCAGATACATCTGCCGAATCTCGCTCATCAACGGATACCGCGGATTAGCACCGGTGCACTGATCATCAAATGCCTGCTCCACCATATCGTCCAACCGCGCAAGAAAATCCTGCTCGTCAATACCGTAATCACGAATCGTTGCACGAATACCGACCCGTTCCTTCAGCGCATTAACAGCATCGATCAATCTTTCCAGTTTTTCTTCATCGGTTGCTCCACCAAGACCGAGAGCATCGGCTACCTCAGCGTACCGCGCCAAGGTATGCGGATGATCGTATTGTGGGAAGGTTCCCATCTTGGCCGGAACCTCCTCCGCGTTAAAGCGGAGAACCTGTTCGATCATCAACGCATTGGCAACGCCGTGCGGCAGGTGATGAAACGCTCCCAGCTTATGCGCCATGGAGTGACAGATGCCCAGAAACGCATTGGCAAACGACATACCCGCCATCGTGGCAGCGTTCGCCATCTTTTCACGAGCCGCAGGATCCTCTGCTCCATTATCATACGCACGGGGCAAATAGGCAAAGATCATCTTCAGCGCCTGCAACGCCATGGAATCCGTGTAATCCGTCGCCATCATCGAGGCGTACGCCTCCAGTGCGTGGGTCACCGCATCAATACCGGATGCCGCCGTCAAGCCGCGAGGTGCGGTCATATGGAAATCCGCATCCACGATCGCCATGTTCGGCATCAGCTCGTAATCAGCCAGCGGATACTTGACACCGGTTTTTTCATCGGTGATCACCGCAAACGGTGTAACCTCCGAACCGGTTCCCGCTGATGTGGGAATCGCAATAAAATATGCTTTTTCACCCATTTTCGGGAAAGTGTAAATACGCTTGCGGATATCGACGAATCGCATCGCCATATCCTGAAAATCCACTTCAGGATGTTCATACAACACCCACATGATCTTTGCGGCATCCATTGCACTACCGCCGCCGAGAGCGATGATACAATCCGGCTGGAACGCCATCATTTGCTCTGCGCCGTTCTTGGCACACGCCAGTGTGGGATCAGGTTCTACCTCAAAGAACGTCGTGTGCTGCAGACCCATCTCGTCCAACTTATCGGTGATCGGTTTGGTATAACCGTTGTTATACAAGAATGTATCCGTCACGATAAAAGCGCGCTTTTTATTCAAAACCGTTTTGAGTTCATCCAAAGCCACCGGGAGGCAGCCCTTTTTCATATACACCTTATCCGGTGTGCGGAACCACAGCATATTCTCTCTCCTCTCAGCTACCGTTTTGATGTTCAGCAGATGCTTCACGCCGACATTCTCCGACACGGAATTACCGCCCCAGGAGCCGCACCCCAGCGTCAGCGACGGCTGCAGCTTGAAGTTGTAGAGATCACCAATACCGCCGTGCGAGGACGGGGTATTAACCACTATACGGCACGTTTTCATACGCGCAGCAAATTCGTCCAGCTTGGCGCGTTCCGTAACAGCGTTCAAATAGATCGACGAGGTGTGTCCATAACCGCCGTCAGCAATCAGGCGCTCCGCCTTGCCAAACGCATCCTGAATATCGACAGCACGGTACATTGCCAACACCGGCGACAATTTTTCGTGTGCAAATTCTTCGGACAATTCCACGCTTTCAACCTCGCCGATGAGGATCTTTGTCTCTTCCGGTACGTTGACACCCGCCAAAGCGGCGATGGTAACCGGCTTTTGTCCTACAATCTTCGCGTTCAGCGCGCCGTTAATGATGATCGTTTTGCGCAGCTTTTCCGTTTCTTCCGCGCTCAGGAAGTAACAGCCGCGCGCCGTAAATTCGGCCTTGACGGCATCGTACACCGCATCCAACGCGATCACAGACTGCTCCGAAGCGCAGATCATACCGTTATCAAAGGTCTTGGAATGAATGATCGAGTTGACAGCCAGCGTAATATCCGCTGTATCGTCGATGATCGCCGGGGTATTCCCCGCGCCGACACCAACTGCCGGTTTACCGCTGGAATACGCCGCTTTTACCATACCCGGACCACCGGTCGCGAGAATGATATCCGCTTCCTTCATCAGCGTGTTCGTCATTTCCAAACTGGGGACATCGATCCACGCAATAATATCTTCCGGAGCTCCGGCGGCGACCGCCGCCTCCAGCACGATCTTCGCCGCGGCAATGGTAGAATGCTTAGCACGCGGATGAGGACTGATCACCATACCGTTGCGCGTTTTCAGCGCCAGCAAGGTCTTAAAAATAGCCGTCGAGGTAGGATTGGTCGTCGGAATGACCGCTGCCACAACACCGATCGGCTCTGCAATCTTTTTCAGTCCGTAGGCTGCGTCCTCTTCAATCACACCGCAGGTCGGTGTATCCTTATAGGCATTGTAGATATATTCCGAGGCAAAGTGGTTTTTGATCACCTTATCCTCTACAACGCCCATGCCCGTTTCGGCAACCGCTTGCTTGGCAAGCGGAATACGCTGACGGTTTGCCGCCATAGCTGCCGCTTTAAAAATGCGATCAACCTGCTCCTGTGTGTAGGTGGCAAACACTCGCTGCGCGGCACGCACGCGTGTCAAAGCCGCTTCCAGCTGCTCCACACCGTCTACGGTTTGATATTGCTTGGGTTCCATAGTATTGCTCCTCTCTATTTTGTGACCGCACAAGCAGCCAAAACTATACCGGCAGCAACCTCCCCAAACTCCGATGCCACTCGATGGGATACAGTGTATCACTCAGTTTCCATTTTGGGAATAATCAGAAAAGTATACCAGTTATATCAAAAACAATATACCCCCGTTTGACAAATCAAACAGGGGCAAAATGACAATCTTTTTTAGAACGCATCAGTTCCTTGATAAACAACAGATCCAGTTCAGATAAATGATAGCTTTTTCGATGGACCAACACATCTCTGTAAATGCGGCGGTTATCCAGACAATCGCGCTGAACCAAGCCATATCGATCCAACAGTTTTTGCGGTACCGGCGATACCCACATAAACGTCTGATCGTTTTCCGACAAAAGTTCAAACTGGCTGGCACGCTCAAACACGAAAATGCGGCGCTCAATATCATCCGGCAATTCTGCTTTTTTCACCTCCGCCATCGGAAGGGAGGGTACAAACGGATCGGCGTGAGCGATCTCGATATACGGACGAAGATCGGTGAAGCGGATCTCCTCCTTCTGAGCGAGCGGACTGTTCACCTGCAGCAAAAGCACGTAGTGAAACTCCGTGATCTGCTCGCCCACAAGACCGTTCTCTTCCAGCATTGCCTGATAGTATTTTTCGTAGTTGCCTGCATAGCGTACAATGCCAAGCTTATAATCAGCATGCATCAAATTGCTCAAGGTGCGTTTGGAGTTGGTCTCTTTGTAGAATATCTCCGCCGGCTTATCCGTCAGCGCCAGAGAGAATCGGGAAAAGGCCTCGGAAATATAGCAGGCGCGCGGCACGGAAATGGAAAAGCTCTGCTTTCCGGGAACACCCTCCCGATACAAGCGATCCACCGCATCAATCTGGCCGAGGATCTTGCGTGCATAACCCAAAAACTCCTCACCTGTCGCGGTCAGCCCCATACCTTTGGCCGAACGGTCAAAAATCACAATGCCGAGATCCGCTTCCAGCTCTTTGATTGCACGGCTGAGATTCGGTTGCGCGATCATCAACTTTTCAGACGCTTTGTTGATCGAACCGGCTTTTGCGACCTCCACCGCGTAACGCATATGAAGAATATTCATAGTTTATTCCTTTCCCGTCCAGCAATAGGTGCAGAAATTACACGCCGGAAGCCCCGTTGCCTCGATCATATCGTCCAAGCGCTGGTATTTCAGTGATGTAAAATGCAACTCCTTGCGGATCTCCTCCACCATATTGGCGTACTCCGGCGTATCAGGATCGGTGTACAGCGGCAGCTTCTCATCCGCCTTATCCCCTTCCAGACGGGCAACGGTACGCCGCGCGATCAGATCCATTTCCGAGGTGGAACGGGAGAAATTCAGATATTTACATCCAAACATGATCGGTGGACAGGCGGTACGGATATGCACCTCTTTGGCACCGCTATGGTACAAAAATTCCGTGGTTTCACGCATCTGCGTACCGCGCACCAATGAGTCATCGATCAGTATCAGACTTTTGTCACGAATCAACGCATCGACCGGAATAAGCTTCATATGCGCGATCAAATTGCGCTGGCTCTGCTTCTGTGGCATAAACGAACGCGGCCAGGTAGGTGTATACTTAATAAACGGGCGGGAAAATGGAATCCCGGTGCTGTTGGCATACCCGATCGCGTGTGCCGTACCCGAATCCGGAATACCTGCCACACTGTCAGCGATAGTCTGATCGCGCTCCGCCAGCTTCGCACCGCAGCGGCAACGCATTTCCTCCACGTTGACCCCTTCATACGATGATGTAGGGTACCCGAAGTACACCCACAGGAAGGTGCAGATCTTCATCTCGTCACGGGCGGGAACTACCGTTTTAACCGAATCCGAAGTCAAAAACACGACCTCGCCCGGACCGAGCTCACGCTCCTGATCGTATCCCAGATTCAAAAACGCCGACGACTCGAAGGAAGCACAGTGTGCGCCTTCTTTTTGACCGATAACGACTGGCGTACGGCCCCAAAAATCACGGGCGGCGTACATTCCGTCCGCCGTCAGCAACAGCAACGACATTGACCCTTCGATCATTGTTTGCGCGTAGCGGATGCCTTCCTCGATCGTATCCTTCTGATTGATCAATGCGGCTGTCAGTTCGGTAGGATTGATGTTCCCACCGCTCATTTCTAAAAACTGCGGCGTACCACCCTCAAATGCCAGCTTCACCAGAGCATCGGCATTGTTGATACGACCCACGGTGGTGATCGCAAAACTGCCCAAATGCGAGCGAACGATCAACGGCTGCGGCTCAGTATCCGAAATACAACCAATACCGGAGACGCCGTGCATCTCCTCAACGTCACGTTCAAATTTCGTACGAAAAGGCGAGTTTTGGATGTTATGGATCGCGCGGTCAAAGCCCTGTTCTCCATATACTGCCATACCACCGCGCTTGGTTCCCAGGTGCGAATGATAGTCAGTGCCGAAGGATAGATCAAATACGCAGTCCTTTTTTGAAACTACCCCGAAAAAGCCGCCCATCGTTTTAACTCCTTTTGCTTTTGAAAATAGATATTCACATTTTAACATATCTTCTTGACGATTTCCACTGTAAAACATAAAAAAATTGTATTTTTATCAGTTTTAGGCATCACCGTCAATGAATATCCTGTGTCACGCAGTCTGTATCCCCTCTTCTCTTTCAATCAGTGTGATCCCATCATCTGTGATAATAGAAGTTGTTCCCACGCTTTAACTGTTGACGAAATCATCGAAAGCGGTTATAATTTAGATATAAAATTTAGGTGTGAGGTAGCTTTATGGACATTCAAACAATACTGTCGTATGTAGACCACACGCTCCTTTCGCAAGGTGCGACCTGGGAAGAGATTCAAGCCCTGCTGGATGACGGAATCAACTATTCCTGCGCATCTTGCTGCATTCCCGCAAGTTACGTAAAGCAAGCCAAAGCGTACGTTGGTGACAAGCTTGCCATCTGTACCGTGATCGGATTCCCGAACGGATATTCGACCACAGCCGTGAAATGCTTTGAAACGGCAAACGCGATCGAAAACGGTGCGGATGAGATCGATATGGTGATCAACATCGGCTGGCTGAAGGATAAGCACTATGCCCTGCTTCTCGAAGAGATCAAAGCAATTAAAGCCGCTTGCCAAGGAAAAATTCTAAAGGTCATCATCGAAACCTGCCTGCTCACCGATGAGGAAAAGATCAAAATGTGTGAGATCGTTTCTGCTTCGGGTGCAGACTTCATCAAAACATCGACCGGTTTTTCCACTGCCGGTGCCACCGCACACGACGTTGAGATCTTTGCCAAGCACGTTGCCCCTCATCTCCGTATCAAAGCTGCGGGCGGTATCTCCTCACTTAAGGACGCCGAGGATTTCATCGCACTAGGTGCAACAAGGCTCGGCACAAGTCGTATCGTAAAAATTGTAAAGGCTATGGAAAAGGGTGACAGCAATGACAAACAAGACTCCTCATATTGATGTATCCCGGCCCGAGATCGGGTTTGGAAAAACTGTTCTGATGCCCGGTGATCCGCTCAGAGCTAAGTATATTGCCGAGAACTTCCTGACCGACGCGGTGCTTGTCAACGGTGTTCGCGGTGTCAACGGTTACACAGGATATTATAAGGGCGTGAAGGTTTCGGTCATGGCGAGCGGTATGGGTATGCCGTCGATCGGAATCTACTCATACGAGCTCTACAAATTTTTTGGCGTTCAGAATATTATCCGAGTCGGCTCTGCCGGCGGTATCAGTGAACAAGTGAAGGTACGGGATATCGTTGTCGGAATGGGTGCCTGCACAAATTCCAACTTCGCCTCCCAATACAATATGAACGGCACCGTGGCTCCCATTTGCGATTTTGCATTGCTTGACACGGCAAACAAGATCGCTCAAAAAAAGGGCCTTAACATTCATATCGGTAACTTGTATTCCTCCGATACCTTCTACGACGACTCCTTCCCTTCATCACACTGGGGAAAGATGGGTTGTCTCGCTGTCGAGATGGAAGCTGCGGCACTGTACTGCACCGCTATGCGTTACGGTATGCGTGCCTTGGCGATCTGCACCGTATCCGACATACTCTATCCCCCGTTCACAGCGTTGGATGCGCAGGCACGCGAACAAACCTTTACCCAAATGATGGAGCTTGCTTTGGATTGTGCTGTGGAATACGAAAACCTCCCCATCATTGAACCTAAAGAATAAAGAGGTGCACGTATGCAATATCATATTCAACTGTCTGATGAACACAGCGCTCGGTATGCCATTATCCCCGGCGATCCCGGCAGAGTGGAGAAAATCGCCGCTTTTCTGGACGATGCACGCCAAGTCGGCTGTAACCGTGAATATAACTCTTACCTCGGCTATCTTGATGGAGAAAAGGTGCTTGTTGTGTCCACGGGTATCGGCGGCCCCTCCTGCGCGATATGCGTCGAAGAGCTGGCTAAAATCGGTGTTGATACCTTTATCCGCGTAGGTACTTGCGGAGGCATGCAGCCTGCGGTAGCACCCGGTGATGTCGTCATTGCCACCGGCGCGATCCGCATGGACGGAACCAGCAAGGAATATATGCCGATCGAATTTCCTGCCGTGGCGGATTTTCCGGTTACCAACGCACTGTACACTGCCGCTGAAAAGTTGGGATATCCCAATCACGTCGGTGTTGTGCAGGCAAAGGACAGCTTTTACGGTCAGCACTCACCCGAAAGTATGCCGATCTCTTCGGAACTGCTCGCCAAATGGGAGGCGTGGAAGCGCGGTGGTTGCCTTGCCTCCGAGATGGAGGGAGCTACACTTTTTATCGTCAGTGCTGTAAGGAAGCTGCGTTCCGGCGCCGTATTCCATTGCGTATGGAACCAGGAGGTCGCAAAGACCGCCATGCCCAAAGATCGAAAAGAAGACACCTCTGCGGCAATCAAAACAGCCGTCGAGGCCCTTCGTATTCTGATCCGGCAAGATAAAAAATAAAAGGATTCGTTATTATGTTTGAAGCCATTTTCGACTGTATTAAACAATACGACACGATCATCATACACCGCCACAGCCGCCCGGATGGCGATGCGATGGGCAGCCAGTTGGGTATGAAACGCATTATCAAGGAAAATTTTCCTAACAAAGCCGTTTACACCGTCGGCGACTCCTCGCGGTTCTTTGAATTTATGGAAGATGCGGTTATGGACGATATTCCTGACAGCACATACGCAGGCGCTCTGGCGATTCTGTTGGATTCGGCTGTTCCCTCGTTGATCAGCGATGATCGCTACTCCCTCGCAGCATGCACTGCCCGCATCGATCACCATATCTATTGCGAAACCTTTACCGATGTCGAAGTGATCGACACAAGCTTTGAAAGCTGCTGTGGTATGGTTACGGCATTCGCCGTGGAATGCGGACTGCGTCTTAACAAGTCAGCGGCAACCGCATTATATACGGGTATGATTACCGATTCGGGCCGTTTTCGCTACGACAGCACCACCGCCCAAACTTTCCGCCTGGCATCAGTATTGATGGAGGCTGGTGTAGACACCAATGAGCTTTTCCGTCACCTATACGCTGACGATTTTCAGAACAAGCAGTTAAAAGCGAAGTTCACCTTGAAGATCCAATTTACTTCCAACAAGGTGGCCTATATTTACACCACCAAAGAAGAACTCGCCGCCTTGGGTGTTGACCCTTTTTCTGTATCGCGCGGCATGGTTGGCACGATGGCTGACATAAAGGGTGTGGATGTCTGGGTGAATTTCACCGAAAGCGAAGATGCCGTCTTGTGTGAACTGCGCTCAAGTCGGTACAACATCAACCCCATCGCCGTGAAATACGGCGGCGGCGGTCATCAAAAAGCAAGCGGCGCATCGGTTGCCGACCGCGACACCGCTATGGCTATGTTAGACGACCTGGACGCTTTACAAGGAGGACTGGCATGAACCGCGCCGTAAAAGAACAAATACTGCAAAAAATCCAACAATACAACACGATCATGCTGTTTCGGCACGTGCGGAGCGACGGCGATTGTGTCGGTGCCACGAAAGGCTTCAAACGCATTCTACAACTTACGTTCCCCGAAAAAGCGATCTATCTCATCGATGCGGAAATCTCGGAATATCTTTCATTTTTGGGGCCGGATGACGATGAGGTTGCAGACGAGGTATATGCCGAGGCTTTGGGGATCGTAATTGACACCGCCTCTGAATCGCGTATTTCCAACAAAAAATACGCGTTGTGCAAAGAATTGATCAAAATCGATCATCACATTCCGTTGGAAAGCTACGGGAACATCATGTGGGTCGAGGAGGAGCGTTCTTCCGCTTGCGAAATGATCGCCGATTTTTATGCCACCTTCCGCGACGTGCTGAAGATCGACAGTGAAGCAGCAACCTACATTTACACCGGTATGGTGACCGACTCCGGTCGCTTCAAGTATGAAGGCGTTACCGGCGAGACCATGCGCAACGCCGCGATCTTATTGGATGTCGGCATTGATACGGAAACGCTGTATGCCAATCTGTATTTGGATGAGTATGACTACCTGAAATTCAAAGCACACATCTATCAAGCCATGCAGATCACCGAAAACGGTGTGGCTTACATCTACATCGATCAGGCTATGCGAGACAATTTCGGCTTATCCCTGGAGCAAGCCAGCGCCTGTGTCAACAGCCTGGATTCCATCCGTGGAGCGATCTGTTGGATGGCGTTCATTGAAAACAACGATTCGGAAGGATCGATCCGTGTGCGTCTGCGTTCGCGTTTCGTTCAGATCAATCCCATTGCTGAAAAATATCACGGCGGCGGGCACGCTTGCGCTTGCGGTGCCACCGTCTACAGTAAAGATGAGATGGAAGCGCTCCTGCGTGATGCAGATGCTTTTGTTAAAGAGTATAAACAAACACACGAGGGCTGGTTATGAGAATTCTAATTACCAATGATGACAGCGTCAACGCCGAACAGTTGATACCACTTGTTCGCTGGTGTCAGCAATTAGGTGAGGTCACGGTAGTCGTCCCCCGCTTTGAACAAAGTGGCAAAAGTCACGGCATCGAATTTCACGCTCCGTTTAAAGTGGAGCAAACACAGTTAACTTCGGATATCAGCGCCTACGTAGTGGATTCCACACCGGCGGATTGCGTGCGTTTTGCGGTGCTTGGCATGGAAATGTCCTTTGATCTCGTTATTTCCGGCATTAACCGCGGATTTAATATCGGTGCGGACATGCTGTATTCCGGTACGGTTTCTGCTGCCCGAGAAGCGGCTTTGCTCGGCATTCCGGGTATTGCTTTTTCAACAAGCCCCGAAAATTACGGCGAGGCGACCGTACACCTCTCGATGGTCTGGGAGTACATGCAGGTACACAAACTGTGGAATATCCATACGCTGTACAACGTCAATATCCCCCCTTCCCCTAAAGGCATTCGCATCACCCGTCAGGGTGGACCCTATTTTTCCGACTCGTTTGATGACCTCGGTGATGATTTGTACCTGGCACACGGTAAATGCGTTTTTGCTTCACGCGGCGATACGACGCTGGACACTGAAACCACACTTTCGGGTTTTATCTCGATTATGCCGCTGACTGTCGATATGACGGATCAAGACGTTTACACGAAGCTAACAACGTAAAACCGCACGCAAAACCGCCTTCCGACTCGGGAAGGCGGTTTTTCTTATAATGTCCAACAAAAAACAGCAGTGGTTTCCCACTGCTGTTTTTATCAGTTATGTACGATACGATTAGGCGCGAACCTTTTTGCTGACTACCAAAGCGGCCGCAGCCATGATCAAAGCCAGCATCGGCAGAACGAAATTGGTCGTCTCGCCGGTCGCCGGGATCTCCACCTTGTCGCTGTCGGTATCAGCATCCTTATCGGAATCGCTGTCCGAATCCGTGTCGGTGTCGGTATCGGTATCGGTGTCGGTATCGGTATCGGTGTCGGTGTCGGTATCGGTGTCGGTATCCGTATCGGTATCAGTATCAGTGTCAGTATCGGTATCCGGAGCTGCCACAACCACGTTCTTCAGAACACAACCGGAGGTGAACTCGATCGTACCGCTGTAGTTGATGATCGAACCGGAAACGGTGATGGTATCGCCGACCTTGATGGTATCAGCGCCTTCACCCTTCAGGCGATACACGAGCAGATCCTTCGCGCCGTCAGTGCCTTCCACGGAGATAGTCACAGTGACGTTCTTGTAGCCATCATCGTAGGGAGTGTCGATCTTGGTGATCTTGCCGGTCTGGGTAGCCTCGTAAGGCAGAGCCGCGCCAATCTCCAGTTCAAATGCTGCGTCCACGATCTCCTTGGGATCTTCCGGAGCCTTGACAGCTTCGTTTTCACCCTTAACAACAGCATCCAGCGTGCAGCTTGTCAGCTCGATCAGGCCGCTGTAGTTCTTCATGATACCGGTGGTGGTGATAACGTCACCAACAGCCAGTTCCGCAGCACCCTCACCCTTCAAACGGAAGACGAGGATCGGCTTCTCAGGATCAGCGCCCTCAACAGCGATGACGACCGAGATGTTCTCATACTGAGAGCTGTAGGGCGTGTCGATCTTGGTGATCTCGCCCTTGATGGTGGTCTTGTAAGGCAGTTCCTTACCGGATTCCAGAGCATACGCCGCATCGACGATGTCTTTCGCATCGGTCAGAACAACATAGTCCAGCTTCGGCTTGTACATCTGCACAGTGCCGTTGTAGTTCTGGAACGTACCGGTCACGCCGATAACCTTACCGACAACGATCTGCTCAGCATCCTCAGCAGGCAGGTACTTCAGCTGAACAGTCTTCAGACCATCAGAGCCTTCCATCGTGGCATTTACCGTCAGGGTACCATAGCTGGGATCATACGCACCAGTAACCTCAGTCACAGTAGCAACCATGGACGCCTCGTAAGGCAGGCTCTTGCCGGAAGCAAGTGCAAACGCCGCGTCTACGATCTCTTTGGGATCGTCCGGAATTTCCACCTGAGTAGTTCCCTTGACAACAGCTGTCATCTTAGTACCGGCGCCAAACTGAACGTTTTCATAGTACTTGGCCAGTTTGCCGGTAACAGTGATCGTGTCGCCGATAGCCAGCGCCGCAACATCAGCAAGCTTCGATTCCTCAGCAGTCAGACGGTAGCACTTCAGTGCCGTACCGTCCACGTCGATGGTAACAGTGATGTTCTTATAACCGGAATCGTAAGGCGTGTTGATTGCGGTGATCTCACCGGTCATGGTGGATTCGTAGGACAGCGACTGGTTGTGCTCCAACAGTGCCGCCGCTGCGATATCCTCTGCGGGGGTACCTGCAAACGTGCCGATCGCCATAGCAGACAAGATCAGGCATACGCAAGCGAACAGGGTCACAAACTTTTTGATTTGCGATTTCATCTTAGGTTTCCTCCTTCAACTTATTAATTTTTAACGAAGAGGCATCCGGTATTGAATTCCACTTCGCAATCGCCGGAAGAATGCTGATAGTTCTTGATGATACCGGTAACGGTAATCACGTCGCCAACCTTCAGCGCTTCGGTCTCAGCCGCATCGCCGCTCGCCGCCTTCATACGGTAGCACTTGAGGGGATACTTATCAAAGCCGTCCACCACGATGGTAACCGTGATGTTCTTGTAAGCAGCAGCATAAGGCGTGTTGATCTCGGTGATCTTACCGGTCAAGGTAACGTCGTGGGGCAACGATGCACCGGGCTCCAGAGCAAAGGCAGCCTCGATGATGTCCTTTACCTCGGTGAGAATGACGGCCTCACCTGCTTCACGCTTCAGCATAGTGCAGCCCTGACCAAACTCGATCGTGCCATTGTAGTTCTTAATACGACCGGTAACCGTGATGGTATCGCCAACGAGAACCTTGTCAACATCCTTGCCGACCATACGGTAGCACAGCAGATTGCTTCCGGCAACCTTGATAACCACACTGATGTTCTCAAAGTTGGGATCATACGCCGAATCCAGGCCGACGACTTCGCCGCGCAGCGTCACATCATAGCCCAGATCCTCGCCGCTCGTCAGCTTTTTAGCCGCAGCCATGATCTTTTCAGGATCGGTTTCCTGCTTGATGGTCGTCTGGGTTGCCACACGTTTATCCAACGTGCAGTTCACCAATTCGATTGCACCGCGGTAATTCTTCAAAGTACCGGTAACGGTCAACGTATCGCCCTTGACGATCTTATCAACATCGGTGCCCTTCAAGCGATAGCACTTAACAGGATTGTTTTCGCGGCCGGTTACCTGAATAGTAACAGTGATGTTCTTGAATTCCGAGCTGTACGCCTCGTTGACACCGATCACCTTACCAGTCAAAGTGGACGTGTACGGAAGTTCACCGCCATCTCCCAACGCGACAGCGGCATCGATCATACCAGCCATCGTGGTAGGAACCTTATCCGAACTGCCGGAAGTCGGCTTGGTGGTAGGCTTAGTGGCGGCACCGGGCTTGGTGGTGGCCGTCGTACCGGTGGTTCCGTTCGCAGTGGTAGTGGTATTCGTATCAGGCTCGTCCGTGCCGGGCTTGTCGGGTTCAGTCGTTCCAGGCTCGTTATCGGGAATCTCTGCATCCAGCTTGCAACCAGCCTTGAACTCGATGGAGCCCTTGTTATTGGTGAGGTAACCAATAACCGTGATGGAATCGCCCACGGCGATCGCATCCGCGCTCTCCACCACAAGACCCGGGCAGAGGAGCAGCTTGTCGGCAAGATCCTCGACCTGAATCTTCACCGTAACAGTTTTGTCCGTTTCGTTCCACGGAGTCTCGATCGAGGTCACCGTACCGGTAATCGTCGCTTCATCCTCCAGCGATTCGCCGTCGGCCAGTTTGTAGGCTTCTTCCACGGTTTCCGCATCAGTCAAACCGGGCATAACAACGCCAACGATTTTGTACTTGAAATTAGCCGACTCCGTCTTACCGGATGCATCCTTCACGGTAGCGGTAGCGGTAAACTCGATATCCTCTTCCGGAAGATCGGGAATATCGATCAAAACGTGGTTCGCCTTATCGGACTTCCCGATCACAACCGCGTCGGCAGAGCCTTTAGAGATAGTTACGGTCCAAGTCACGTTGTAACTGACACCGTCAACGGTGACAACCGACAACACGTCCTTGTCCATGCGCAGCTCCTCAATCTTATCCTTGCTGTCAGGCTGATACATATTGATCAGATAATCCTTAGCATTGGTAAGATTGCTGCCGGCTGCCGGGGTGTCGCTCGTATTGCTGCAACCGGCAAAAGCAGGCAGCATAACGAACAGACACAGCAAAATGGCAATAATCTTTTTCATACTGCAAAACTCCCTTCAATTTTATTCATGCACGGTAATATCCGCAGCAGTGAACACCTTAATCTGATACGATCCGCTGAAATAATCGACGATGCCAACAACGTCGATCGTTTTATTGAGGTAATCTGCCTCCGTCAACAGCTGGCCGTTCTCATCGTACAGCACGATCGTTCTAACGTCGACAATCGTGCCGTCAGCATCACAAGTCAATGTCATCGCGCCATCCGACTCGCCACCGTTGTTAGTGGTGTAGGCACTGATAACACGAAGGTTTTTCAGGCTTACCGAGGTGCTCATGGCCAAATGCGCATAATCAAAGGATTTGAGCTCCGTCTCTTCACCACTCAGGTCAACGCTGGTCTCGACCTCAACCGTGCTTTTGAAAAGCTGCTCCGCCGTAAGTTCACGGTTAGCCGCTTCATGGCCGGAGCTGATGCAGATCGTATTTCCGGGATCCTTTGGCTTAAATTCCCGGTAGCTCAGACCGGAGACCTGCCACGTGCCACCCGTCTCATAGTAGGTAACGGTTCCAACCACGCGCACACGATTCCCGATCGCCAAAATGTTCAGCAAAGCGCCGGTTTCATACCCATAGTAAACTGACATACCGTAATACATATCGGTTTCCGCGTCGTAGCTCTCCACATACACGGAGTTGTTATTGTTACGGGTGACCACACCTTCAAAAGCAACCTTGGCGTTGTCATACAGCGAAATATTGGTCCGCAACTCCTTGAGATCCAGCTCGTAAGCATCGCCGTAGAAGAAATCCGGATCCTTTTCGCCGGAAAACACATTCAGCTTTTGCGTCTTCGCCTGCTGGAACGCATCCGATGCCACCTGACCGTACCGATCGGCGGTTGTACCGCAGGAAATGGACAAGCCGTTCTGGATCAGTTCCAGATTGAGACAACGGTAGTCGTTTCCATCCTTCGGTTTATACCACACCCAGACCAGATGACGGCCACCGGTGGAATCTACGTTCCAGTTGCTGTTATCGGATTCCACAATAATGGAGGAAGCGCTCATTAATTTTTCCTTCGTAAAATTCGACGCCTTCTTGCCCCACTCCTCAATCTTACCCGTAGATTCAGGCGTGTTGATGCCCATATACCGAGCCTTCAGTACACCATCTTCACTGATGGCTGTGGGGACAAAGAAGTGAGTTGTGTCGCCGTCGATGTAACTCTTCACGGTCACTTCCTGCTTCTTGGTGTCCGAATTCATATTCAGTTTGGTTTGCGCCACATAGTCAACGCCCGTTGCTCCCGTGCCCTCCGTCTCAGGAGGAGCCGGGTTGTGGCAACCAACAATACAGCACAACACCCAGCATAGAACGAGGAAAAGCGCCAGCAATCTTTTTTTATTTTTCATAAGCACACACATCAATACTCACACTCATCCATCGCATCTTGGAAAGCTTGATTGATCAAGGTGTCGACCGAGCCGCCACTGGGAATCTCGCCGCTCAAGCACTTGAGGAGCAACGCACCGACCTGCGTACGGGCCGTAGACGAGCCGTTGAATGCAGGCGACACGAAGTAATTGTCACGTCCGTCGATACCAACCTGAACACACTTGGCAACCAAATATTCGTAACCGTTGCCCTTTTCGAGCCAAGCAGCATACGCCTCGTTCTCAGTGACCGACTTCAGAACAGGCATATAACCGGAAGCCATCGAGAATTCCGCCTGGAAGTCGACGTTGGTGCAGAGGAACTTCACAAACAGCCAAGAGGCCATGACCTGCTGGTCGGTGGTATCCTTACCCTTGAGAATGCACAGGCTGGGGCCCTGAGAAATGACTTTCTTGTTATTCTTGTTGTACTGCGGGATAGGAGCAACACCAACCTCGAAAGCAAAACTTCCGTCGGCAGTGTCGTTGTTGGACATCTGATACGAAGCACCGCCCGAAGAGCCTACGCACATATAGCAACGGGTGTCGGTGGTTTCGACAAACAGGTTAGAGGTGTAGCTGCCATACAGCTCCTGAGTCGTGAAATAGCCCTTCTGATAGTACTCTCTGAGTTCCTTGACAAACGCCTTGTTTTTCGCATTGTCAAACAGATACTGACCGCCGTTCTCAGCACTGGTATAACCGCTCTCCATCTGCTCACAGAGGGTGATGAACCAGTTGTCCTCAGCATCGTAGCCGAGCGGATAACAGGTCGGGTCGATCTTCAGGATCTTTTCACAGGTATCCCACAGCTCGTCCCAGGTGGTGGGAACGCTCAGGTTATGCTCTGCGAAGAAGGTTTTGTCATAATACAAGACCTCGGTGGACTTGCTCAGCGGCATCGTGTACATCAAATTGTCGCCGTACGCAAGACCTTCATTGTAATAACTGGCAATGAAATCCTTTTTCTGCGCATCGGTCAGGCCGAGCGTTTCATTGGTACCCGAGATAACGAAATCGCTGGCGATCAGGTTATCCAGAACAACAACAGACTTGGCAATGTTATACATCGCCACGTGATCGGGATAGCAGTAAGCGATATTAGGCTGCGTGCCACCTGCGATCTCCGTATTGATCTGACCATTGATATCTGACCAACCGCCCGCCGACTGGTGGGTGATCTTGATATTCGGATAAATTTTATTAAACTCCTCAATGTAGGTATTCAAAACATCCTGGAGTTTGGCACCCATCGTATGGGTAAAGGTAATGGTGACCTCTTCGTTGGGGTTAAAGCCGGCCTCGGGAACGATGAAAGCGTTCGGAACATTCTCGGTCTGCGAGCATCCGCTCATCGAGAACATACCAACCAGCATAACCAACATCGTGAGAATTGCTACGAGTCTTTTGCGCATAGCTGAACTTCATTCCTTTCTTTATCTATATAACAGACCATTGCAGTCTATTATCCCTTAATACCGCCGCGGCTCACGCCGGACATAATGTACTTACGCAGGCAGAGGAACACGAGGAACAACGGAGCGGAAACAATGGCTACCGCCGCCATCTGCACAGGATAGTTCGCCTGGCCCGACGTATCGGTGAACGCATTACGCAAACCGTTGGTTATCATCTGGTGAGCATCGTCGTTAGCGACCAGCTTCGGCCAGATGTAGGAGTTCCACGCACCCATCATTTTCAAAATGGTTATGGAGATCAGCGTGGGCAAAGCCAACGGGATCATAACCTTCCACAAATATTTCAGATCCGACGTACCATCCACCTTAGCGGCAAGATACAGCTCATTGGGAATTTGCATAAAGTTTTGGCGAAGCAGATAGATGTAAAACACGCTGACCAAGAACGGTACGATCAGGGCTGTAAAGGTATGCATCCAATTCAGCTGGTTAATCGTGATGTAGTTAGTGATGGTAAACAGTTCGCCCGGGATCATCATGGTGGCAAGCAGCGCACCGAAGAGCGTTTCTTTGCCCTTGAACTCCAAACGTGCAAAAGCAAACGCCGACAGTACGGTAATCACCAAACTGAGCAAGGTCGACACGATACCGACATACAGGGTGTTCATAAACAGATCGCCCAGCTTGGCGGTAGTAAACGCTTCGACATAGTTTCCAAACATCACCTGGCGCGGCCAGAAGGTCGGAACGGCCTGACGGTATTCCGCCAACGTTTTCAGAGACGAAATAATCATCCAATAGAACGGGAAAAGAACAATCAGTGCCATGATCAGCAGAAAAATATAGGTCCCCGTCTTGCTCAGAACACGAACCGCTTTCTGTCCCGCGGATATCTTCTGAATATTTCTCTCCTGCATAATGTTAATGTTAGACATAAGCAGCACCTCTCAATAATGAACGCGTTTCTTGATGACCTTATTGTTGATTAAGGTAACAACAAGAATGATAGCGAACAAGATCAGTGCCGCTGCACTGGCGCGCCCTTGACGGTCTCTCTCCAACGCATCGTAGACAAAGCCGACCATCGTGTTTAGGCGGCCTGCGTCGTCTGCAGGGCCCATTATTTCACCGAAAATACCAATGATACTGGAATACTCCTTAAAGCCTCCGATAAATCCGGTGATGATAACATAAGCAAGCATAGGCGACAGCAGCGGAATGGTGATTTTGGTCAGCACACGACCGCGGCGCGTGCCGTCGACCTTGGCTGCATCGTAGTACTGCTTGTTGATGCTCTGCAAGCCGCCAAGCAGGATCAAAATCTTAAAGGGCAAGGCGTTCCAAACAATATAGATGATCATAACCACCATGTTTGCCACGTAGGACGACCCGGCATTGATCCAGTTGATCGGTTCACCGCCAAAGAACTGAATCACATTGTTGATGATACCCCAGGTATCCGCAACACCGGCGCCCTGCTTAAGGCCAACGATGTTGAACATCGCGGCAAACACCATGCCGATAGCGATCGAGTTCGTGACATACGGCAGAAAGAAGATAGTCTGCAAGGTTTTCTGCAGCGGTTTGATCGAATTGAGGGCAACAGCGATCAGCAGCGCGAGGATGGTCGAGATCGGCACGGTTGCCACGCACAAAATCGCCGTGTTCTGCAAGCACTGCAAAAACTTTTTGTATTCAATAACTTTGAGGAAATTATCGACGCCAAACTCAAATGTAGCACCGCCGATTGCCGCCATGTTGCCGTAACCTTCCATAAACGCCATTCGCAAGGTGTTGAAGATCGGCCATACGGTAAAAACAAGCAGCAAAACAATGGCGGGAGACAGATAGAGCCACGCCTTCCATTGTTGCTTATTATCAACCATGTTTCTTCACCTCATAATAAAGACGCTGCTCGGTTTCTTTGCTGAAAAGGAAGAACTTATGGGGCTTGATATTGAAACGAACCGTTTCCGCCGTGGTATCGACCGTAATATCCGAACTGATAATAGCGCGCACCACCGGGGTAAGAGCCGCATCGTGCGTGGACACAACGCTGGCATCGCGGCCCATGATCTCAACATTATTCAGACGGCACTCCAGCACACCCTGCGGATGAGGCTCAATACCCTCGGGACGGATACCAATATAGACGTCCTGATCCTCTACCCCATCAACTTCCATAACGACCTGCTCCCCGATATACACCTTGCCGTCACTGACCTTACCTTCCAGCACGTTGATAGGCGGTGTGCCAAGGAATTTCGCAACGAACAGATTTTGGGGATCATCATACACAGCCTGTGGCTTACCGATCTGCTGTACCACACCCAGCTTCATAACCACGATGATATCCGAAATCGACATAGCCTCTTCCTGATCGTGGGTCACGAACACGGTGGTAATACCGGTTTCCTTTTGAATACGACGGATCTCCTCGCGGGTCTGCAGACGCAAACGGGCATCCAGATTCGAAAGCGGTTCGTCCAGCAGCAGCACTCTCGGCATCTTAACAAGCGCGCGGGCAATCGCAACACGCTGTTGCTGACCGCCCGACAGCTCGCTGGGCTTTCTGTCCATCAACTCATCGATCTGAACCAGCTTGGCGGCCTCGAAGGCACGATCAAGCATTTCCTGCTTGGACAGCTTGTCCTTACCCTTGAGGTTCTGCAACGGGAACAAAATATTCTGCTTCACAGTCATATGCGGATACAGCGCATAGTTTTGGAACACCAAACCGATACCGCGATTCTCCGTGGAAAGCTCAGTTACATCGTCATCCCCGAAAAAGATCTTACCACTCGTAGGCTTCTGCAAACCGCTGATCATATACAGCGTGGTGCTCTTGCCGCAACCCGAGGGACCGAGCAGACCAACAAGCTGTCCATCCGGGATCTCGAAGGTGAAATCGTTGACCGCGACGACTTCCTTGTTAGCCTTTTTGTCTCGACTGGGAAAGATTTTTGTCAGATTTTGCAATACAACTTTCATATTGATTCCCTTTCATTATGAAATTTATTTTTTAACAAATCGGATAGAGCTATCCGCATTTATCCTTCGTGGGAGTGACTATGTCAACTGTATTCGCTACGAGCCGCTCGTTCAGCATGCAGTGCCTTTGTATACTCAATCAACTGCTCACGGTTTTCGAAGATCCGCTGGCTTGCGATATCTACCGCAACCGTTCCTGCCATAACATCGTGTAAGAAAGAGTTGGTTCGTGAGGTGCACAGACAAATAATCTGAGACACCGCCAGCGCCAACAAAACGAGGGCGCCAACCATACCGATGGAATTGAAGAAAATCATCATAATGATGTACAAAGGGATCATCAGTTCAAACGCAAACTTTCCAAGTACGGTACGAATGAAAAGCTGAACGGTCTTGACCCGTATTCCTTCGGTATGCATAATGCCGATGCCAAAAATTTTCTTACCAAGGGTCTGACCGTTTCCGAAAAACAACGGCACGACAAAATCAATTACCAGCACACCGATCAGCACCGACAAAGTTAAAATCAGCATCGTCAGATTGATCAGCATATTGTACGCATACACCACTGCCGCATCGTTATTGATCGCCTGCTGTGCATCAGTGTAATTCCGGCGCTGCTGCTCCGACAGTTCCTCGTACTGCTGTTGGGTGATCTGAAATTCAATATTATACTCGGCCTCATACCGCATATACGCATCATTTACCGTATCCATATAGCCGTCATAACCGAACAACGTGGAAAGCATCGCAGCAAAAGCCACCGCGATAATGCTCAGCAGAATACCGTCAAAAATAACGGCAACGATGCGCTTTCCCAGGCTGGCCTTCTGTAGATCTATCATTCTGCTTACCGAGCCCCCTGCCTTGATTTATATTGTGTACTAAACGCTCAGCTTCTGACGAATCCGCTGCACAGCCTGCTCACAGTCATCAAATACAACCGTATAATCACACACCTGCGCATTCCGCACCTCCGCGGAGATCGCCAACAGACGATTCGTCTTGTCCTCAATCGTGCAGTCTTTTTGCAATATGGCAGTAATAAGTTCCTTTTTATCCCGCTTGACATAAATGGTAGTCACATTAGGGAAACGGGTCTTCAGCGCCATAGCACCGCAAATATCCATAACCGTCAGCACGCGCTTGCCGCTCGCCAGAATCTGCTCGACGTCTGCCATACGCGAACCGTAAGAATGATGTGCGTAGGTCGTTGACTCGAACAACTCACCGTTATCGGACATATGACGGAAGGTTTCTTTATCCACATAATGATACCCGCTGTTTCCCTTGCCGCAAACCGCCTCGTCGGTGGTATAGCTGACGAGTTTTTCAAACAACGGAACCTGATGCAGGAGCTCTCGGGCAATCTCGTTTTTTCCACTGCCTGAAGGACCCACGAGAACGACAATATCCGGACACTCCGATGAAAACTGTTCCCGTTTCGTGCTGTAGCTGTCGGCGATGATCTCTACTAACTTCAAAAACTCATCGTAGTTATTTACCGCCAGCACGCCGGTGGCCTCGCTGTTCCAAGGACGACGCATCAAAATGGGATACGCCGCATTGGAATTCAATACATTATGCATCCCGTCGTCAAAGAGAATATCAACGTCAATAACATCCTTGCGGGAGCCCATCAAAATATGATCCTTGGGAATCTCGGGAAATTCTTTCAGTATTCGTTGGAAGCGCAAGGTCATATACTCGGGCCAAACCGCCGTGGTGACAAAAATCTCCGTCATCTGCGACAACTTTTTCACAAATTCCCGCGCGCCTTGAATAGGCGGCTGATTCACAAAGAAATCCGGATCATCCATGAACTCAAAGATAACGTCCGAACGGGTCCCCGTTCTCCCCCATTGGTTTACTTCGTGAATCGTCAGCGGAGGATCAAACTGATATTTTTCATTAGCCAAACGTATCGCGTATGGCACACATTCCAGCAGGAGATCATCCACATCCAACGCTGTGGAAAGTCGGAAGCTTCTGTTCATATATCGGTAACTCTCTTTCCGTTAGTAGCCAATAAATACGAATTACAATACGATCCGCCGTAACCGATCGCACATGATCTGTTTTCCAGAAATACTCACTATATATAATAGTACA
>JAGBFF010000022.1 GCA_017936615.1 Clostridia bacterium
GCCGTTGCTTCGTGATCGTACCTCGCTGGTGGTAGCGCATCGGTTGTCTACCATCTTGTCGGCAGATGAGATCTTGGTAGTGGAGGACGGCGTGATTGCCGGTCGCGGCCCGCACCGTCAACTTGTCGAAGAAAACGCCCGCTACCGCGAGTTGTATGAGACGCAGTTCCTACGCCCTCTTGAACGCACGGAAACGGTGTAAAAAACGATCCCACGGCGATGCTCGCCGCGGGATCGTTTTTTGTTACAGTTGTTTGCGGATGTAGCTAGCAACAGCGGTCAGCTTGTCGGTCTCCCGTTGGCCGTCCGACATTTGCTTGGCAAGCGGCAAGATCACGGAAAAATCCATTCTTTCTCCGGCGATGAAGTCTTCGCGGTCCTCGGAAAGCAAAAACCGTTCCCAATCCGCAGTGGTATATTTCCCGAACCGTTCGGGATACAAAAACAACATTCGGGCGATCTCGGCTTTGACGAACGCCGCAGCTGAAAGGGGTAAAAGTGCTTCGTACTCCTTTTGTGGCAGGTTGGTGAAAATATCCGGAACAGAGGAGGCGATAACACGCTCCTCACCGCGCACGATGGTCGTGCCGAGCGATTCAAAGGAAAATTCGGTCGGCGTGAAATGCAGTTTCAGCAAAACGCCACGGTCGGTGTTGTGCTGTGCGCGTTGGTAATCGGTGTCGAAGATGAAGTTGCCGAGCGAGTAAAAAACAGCCTTATTATTGAACAACTCGTAGTTCATCGTGACGTGTGGATGATGTGCTACTACAATATCGGCGCCGAGCTCCAGATAGTCCAGGTATTTGTTACGGATGTAGGGTTGAGGGAGGTTGGTGAACTCCTCGCCGTCGTGCGAGACAATGACACACCAGCGGCAGGCGGATTTGATTTCACGGATGCGTTGTGCCAGCTGCTCGCGGTGGCGGTGAGTGAACGTTCCTGCGTTGCTTTCCGTGGCGGCAGGACAGTCGGGAGCATACCCAAGCGCCAGAATACCGATTCCGCCGCTCTCGTCGAGAATGACGGGGCGGGAGGCTTCCGCGAGATCGCTTCCTGCGCCGATGGTACGGCTGCCCATCGCGGCGGCGTAACGCTTGGTGCTTTCCAAGCCGGTAACGTCCATATCCATGCTGTGGTTGTTGGCGATCGCCCAGATGTCGGCGTGGATGCGCTCCAGCACCGCTGTCGCTGCGCCGTTCATATAATGGCAGTACATACCGCGGTTTTCCGTTTGATCTATGGCGGCAGGGTCCACCACCGCACCTTCGACGTTAGCGACGACGTGGTCACTGCTATCGAAGAATTTTAGAATATCGTCAGACAGCAGCTGCGGATCCTCCCATTTACCGAACATATAGCGGCTGAATCCTATATCGCCCGTAAAAGTGATCGAGGTTGTTGCTTTATACATGTTATATTCACCCTTATTTAACGATGGATCACTCGCGGACCAGCCCGTTGGTACAGTCGGTGCCGCAGGGGAGTGGTTCGGGGAACGCGACATTATACAGGTCGGTGGCACGGTTTTCCAGCTCCCATAGTGCCTGACATTCCTCACTCATCTTGCTGACCTGTGAAGCGCGATACAGCAACGGCACGGTCGGTTTGGCAGCCGAGAGGATCTCCTTGCCGCGCTCGTTGGCGGCAAGCACGCGGATGTACGGCGGACAGGTTGCCGCGTACCCCGTAGGAATACCCAAATACGCCGACCAGACGAGCCGCCGCACACGGGTCAGGGGATACCGCTTGGTCTTGATTCCTTCTTCCAGCTCCGCAAGGCTACGCGCCGTGCGGACGGCGTTATAGGCACGGTTTTCAAGGCCCTCCGAGATGCCGGGAACCTTCTGCCAATCCTCGACGGAAAGCAGGCGCAGGCGCGAGAGCACTGCGCGTTCCAGCCGCTCGGCACTTGCGGGTACGCGTCCGTTTTGCGCTGCATCGGACAGCGCGGCGGCGGAGGGGGCGGGGATGTACGGCAATGCGTTGATAAGGCGGTCTGCAGAAAGCAGCGTCCGCAGATAGGAAGCGGAGGCGATATTGCCGATGGGGGCAAGCGAGTCGTGTGCACTGCCCTGCCGTTTGACCGTAAACGGTGCCATGCGGCTGCCGAGCCGCTCCAGTGCCTTGAGATATTCGATACCTAGCGTATTGTTGGGCGTGTCAAGCACCGACGCAGCGGTTGCTCCGGCGATCTCCGCCAGCGCCTTTTGTTGTGCTTCGGGGAAGGAGATGCCCAGCTCCATAAAATATTTCAGCAATGAGGAATACCGCGGAGTGTCCATAAGTGAAACGGCCTTCTGCAGCGGCGCAAGTTCCCCCGATTCACTGCCGAAGCTGAGGGAGTCGACGCATCGGAGAGATTCCAGCATCGATACTGCACCGAAGGCAAACCCTTCTGCCGAGGAGAGACACCACGGCACGGGTAATTCCAGCACCAGGTCGGCACCGCCGAGCAACGCCATGCGTGCACGATCAAACTTTGGCAGGATCGCAGGCTCGCCGCGCTGTACGAAACTGCCGCTCATTACCGCGACGATATGCGTCGCTTCACAGCCGCCGTTTTTGGCGCGTGTTTTTTCCAAATGAAGGGCATGCCCATTGTGAAACGGGTTATACTCTGCTACGACACCGGCAATATGCATTTTTCGGAACACCTCCGCGTCTTTTTTTGAAAAAGCCTTGAAAAAATCGGAAATTCGTACTATGATAAGTATATAACATTTTATGGCAAAAATCAATACGAGGAATAGGAGATACGAAACACATGAAAATTCTGGTTATCAACGCAGGCAGTTCTTCGCTTAAGTACCAGCTCATCGATATGGAGGGTGAGCAGGTCGTTGCCAAAGGTCTGTGCGAGCGCATCGGTATCGACGGTCGCTTCACGCACAAGACCGGTGATGGCCGCGTGGTGCAGAAGGACGTTGCCATGCCGGATCATACAACTGCTTTTGAGCAGGTCAAGCAGGCTTTGGTCTCCGGTGAGGGCAAGGTCGTAAACGATCTGTCCGAGGTTGCTGCCATCGGTCACCGTGTGGTGCAGGGCGGTGCGAAATACGACAAATCCGTCCGCATCGACGAGGATGTGCTGAAGGCTGTCCGCGAGTATGAGGTGCTGGCACCTCTGCATAACCCCGCCTGCCTGAAGGGTATTGAAGCGGCGACCGCCGCGTTCGGCACCGAGATCCCGCAGGTTGCGGTGTTCGATACCGCGTTCCATCAGACGATGCCCGAAGTGGCCTATCTGTGGGGCCTGCCGTATGAGTGCTATGAGAAATACGGTGTGCGTCGCTACGGCTATCACGGCACGTCGCATCGCTTTGTCAGCAAGCGCTGCTTCGAACTGCTCGGCAAGCCGGACGGCAAGGGCACCCGCATCATCACCTGCCACCTCGGCAACGGCTCTTCGCTGGCCGCGATCCGCGACGGCAAGGTCATTGACACCACGATGGGCCTGACACCGCTGGACGGCTTCCTGATGGGTACCCGCAGCGGTGCGATCGACCCCTCTGCCGTCACCTTCATCATGGAAAAAGAAGGCCTGTCTCCTGAAGAGATGGATAACCTGATGAACAAGAAGTCGGGTATGTTGGGTATTTCCGGCGTTTCCAGCGACGACCGCGACATCACCGCCGCGATGGATGCCGGTAATGCGCGTGCCAAGCTGGCGTGGGATATGCGCAGCTATCAGATCCTTAAGTACATCGGCGGCTATGTTGCTGCTCTGGGTGGTTTGGATGCCATTGTCTTTACCGCCGGTATCGGTGAAAACCAGGATCGCCTGCGTGCCGAGTTGTTGGAAGGTCTGGCGTATCTGGGTGTTAAGCTGGATGCTGAGGCGAACAACGTCCGCGGCCAGGAGCGCGAGATCACCACGGCAGATTCCGCGGTGCGCGCGTTTATCATCCCCACTAACGAGGAATTGGTCATCGCCCGCGATACCAAAGCCCTTATTTAAGGTTGCCGATATAACAAAACAGGGCCGCCGTCTTATGGACGGTGACCCTGTTTTTGCAGAACTTAATCGCGTTCTTCCAGCACCGGCTGGCGGCGGCGAAACAGCAGGGAAATACACCAAATTCCCGCTAAAGCGACCAGTGTGTAGATGACACGGCTGATCGTGCCGTCCTGTCCGCCGCCGATCCAGGCAACGAGGTCAAACTGAAACAGGCCGATGCTGCCCCAGTTCAACGCTCCGATGATGACTAAGATCAAAGCGATCGTATCCATTGAATAGCCCTCCTCACAGTCCGATCTTTCGGTTGTTATCATTTTTTGCTTGGCGTATCACTAGTATGAACGGTTTTTACGTCGTTATACATTTCAAAGCGAGTTGATTTTCGGCGTATTACGCGGAATATTTACAAATCTTTCATACACTGTTCAAGGAAAGTTTGTATCATAATATATATTGTGCACAAAGGTGAAGGACATTATGTTCGGATACATTAAAGTTTATCAACCGGAACTAAAAATGGGCGAATTTGAGCAATATCGCGGCTTGTACTGCTCACTTTGCCGCCGACTGGGAAAACGGTACGGCTGCACGGCACAGATGACGCTTAGCTACGATATGACCTTTTTGGTGCTGCTGGAAATGGCGATGGCGGACGGCTGTGTCGGTTTTCACAAAGCACGCTGTCCGTACAATCCTTTGAAAAAGCGCACCTGCTGCGGTGACAGTCCGACACTGGACCGTTGTGCTGACGCCTCGGTGCTGCTGGTGTATCACAAGACCCGCGATACCATCGCGGACAGCGGTTTTCTCAAACGCGTTGCTGCCCGCATCGCGTTGCTGCCCGCATCGCGTCACCGTCGCCGAGCCGCCGGTTATCAACCGGAGATGGACAAGGCTATGGCAGCGTATGTGAAACAGCAGGCGGCGGTGGAAGAGGCGCGCAGCGCTTCACTGGACGAAGCGGCTGAACCGACAGCCACGTTGCTTTCTTTCCTTTGTGCGCAAATCTCTGCTGACGAGCGGCAGCACCGAGTGCTGGAGCGGTTTGGGTATTGCCTTGGCCGGTGGATCTATTTGATGGACGCCGCCGACGATCTGGCAGAGGATAGCCGCACGGGGAACTACAATCCGCTGCTTTCCTCGCTTGACGAAGCACCGGTGACGGACGAGCTGTTGGCAGCCTGCCGCGACCGCGTCAAGCTCTCACTCAACGCGTCGTTGGCAGAATGCAAGGCGGCGTATGAATTGCTGGAGATCCGCCGTTTCGACGGCATTTTACGCAATATTTTGGAATGTGGTATGATGAACGTGCAGCATACGGTGCTGAACGGCGCCCCCAAAGACAAACCACAGGAGGTCTAACCGATGAAAGATCCGTATCAAGTACTGGGCATCAGCCCGAGCGCTACCGACGATGAGGTGAAGGATGCTTACCGTCAGTTGGCGCGCAAATACCATCCCGACAATTACGGTGACAACCCGTTGTCGGATCTTGCCAAAGAAAAAATGCAGGAGATCAACGAGGCGTACGATACCATTATTCGTGAACGCCGTTCCGGCAGAAGGCAGGGAGGCGGTGCCCAAGGCGCGGCCGCGGGCTCGCACTATGCCGACATCCGCAACCTGATCCGTACCGGCCGCACCGCGGACGCAGAAACGCTGCTTGACGGTATTCCCGCGCCGTCCCGCGATGCGGAATGGTATTTCCTCAAGGGCAGTGTGCTGTACAAAAAAGGTTGGCTGGATGATGCGTATAACCATTTCTCCACCGCCACGCGCATGGAGCCGGGCAATATGGAGTACCGTGCAGCGTACAATCAGCTGGAACGCCAGCGGCAGACGGGCGCCTACCGTACCGCTCCCGTAGGTGGCGCTGGTTGTACCGGTTGTGATATGTGCCAGGGCTTGATTTGTGCTGACTGCTGCTGTGAATGTATGGGCGGCGACTTGATCCGCTGTTGCTGATCGAATAAGGAGTGTTGTGCCTGTGAAACGTACGGCACGGGTCGCGTGGAGCGGCCTGATGGGAGCGTTGTCGGTGGCATGCTTGCTGTTGACGGTATTCCCGTTTGCGACATATGCCTTGCCGGCGCTGGCATCGGTATTCCTGATGCCGGTGGTGATCGAGTGCGGCCCGCGCTGGGCGACTGCCGTGTACACGGCAGAAGCACTGTTAGCGCTGCTTATCACGCCCGATATTGAGGCGAAGCTGTTGTTTGTCGCTTTTTTTGGGTATTATCCCATTATCAAATCCCTGACGGAACGTATGAAGATTCGTTCGCTGGAATGGGTCTGTAAGCTGTTGGTGTTCAACGGTGCCGTGATCGTGGCGTATGCCATTCTGTCCGCGGTAGGGTTTTCGTTGGAGGTTTTCCGTTTCGGCGGTATCCGGTTGCCGCTGTGGGGCTTTTTGCTTCTCTTTCTGTTGGCAGGTAACGTGATCTTCGTGCTGTACGACGTAGCACTTACCCGATTGTTGCCGCTGTATTTCAGCCGGTTTCAGCCATTATTTCGTCGTCTTTTTCGCTAATGGGACTTGCTTTTTTCGCGAAAAAGCGATACACTTAAACGAGTCTGGTCCCCATCCTGAGTTAAAGGCTTGTGATGACGTTGAAAATCGATCTCATCGCGCATATCACCCGGCAGATGCCGGAATTTTCCAAAGGACAGCGCTTGATCGCTGCTTACATTCTTGAACATTACGATACAGCCGCCTTTATGACGGCGTATTCACTCGGTGAAGCCGTGGGTGTCAGTGAATCCACGGTGGTTCGTTTTGCTACGGAGCTGGGTTTTTCCGGGTATCCGCGGCTGCAAAAAGCGATGCAGGAGTTGGTCCGCAGTAAACTGACCAGCGTGCAGCGCGTGGAAGTCACCCGTGCCCGTATGCAGGATGACGAAGTGCTGGAAAACGTGATGTCGTACGATATGTCCAACATCCGTCAGACGCTTGCTGAACTGGATCCGCAGGTGTTTAACGCCGCGGTGGAGGCGTTGGTCAAGGCACGACGGGTGTATGTGTTCGGTGCAGGCAGTTGCCGCGCGCTGGCAAACTTCGTGGCGTATTACCTTAAGCTGCTGTTGCCGGATATCCGGCTGATCAGCACCTCGAGCGAGACTGAGATTTTGGAGGAAATGTTCCCCATCAGTGAGGAAGATGCCATCATCGGGCTCAGTTTTCCGCGCTATTCCAGTAAGGCGGTCAAGGCCGTTCATTTTGCACATTCCCGCGGTGCCAAGGTGATCGCGATCACCGACAGCCTGCGTTCGCCCATTTCGGATTTCGCCACCTGTCTGCTGTTGGCACACAGTGATATGGCGACCATCGTTGATTCGCTTGTCGCACCGCTCAGCATTATTAACGCGTTGGTGGTAGCGATCTCGCTGAAGCGGATGGATGCCAACCGCGAGGTACTCACCGAGCTGGAGACGTTGTGGGAGACCTACCACGTCTATCAACCGGCGGAAAAACATACGGCGGAGCCTGCTCATGAGTGAGGCACTGCAGGTGGTGGTCGTCGGCGGCGGTGCCGCCGGTCTGGTCGCCGCGGGATTTGCCGCTCGCCGCGGGTACCGCGTTACGGTGGTGGAGCGCAACGAGCGTCCGGCGCGCAAGGTGATGATCACCGGCAAAGGGCGGTGTAACGTTACCAACGACAGCAGTCCGACGGATTGCGTGTCGCAGGTGCCGGGCAACGGTCGGTTTCTGTATAGCGCGTTTTCGGCGTTTTCACCGCAGGATACCATAGCGTTGTTTACCGAGTTGGGTGTACCGCTCAAAACGGAGCGCGGTAAACGCGTGTTTCCGGTCTCGGATAAAGCGGTGGATATTGTGGATGCGTTGGTGCGGTTTGCCCGTTCCGGCGGCGTGAAGTTCGTTACCGGTCGCGTTGCGCGTCTTTTACTGGAAGACGGTGTCTGCTGCGGTGTGGAGCTGGAGAGCGGCCGTCAGATCTCGGCATACGGCGTCATCGTGTGCACCGGCGGTTGCTCGTATCCCGGTACCGGTTCGACCGGTGACGGCTACGACTTGGCGCGTCAGGCGGGTCACACCGTGATACCGCCGCGTCCCTCGCTGGTACCACTGGTTATCAAAGAATCCTTCTGCGGTGATCTGCAAGGCTTATCACTGCGGAATTGTACGTTGACAGCCGTCGATTCCGTCACGGGAAAGACGGTATTTCAGGAGCTGGGGGAGATGCTGTTTACGCATTTCGGCGTATCCGGCCCGCTGGTGCTCAGTGCGAGCGCTCATATGCGTGATATGGCGCCGGAACGGTATCGCTTGTCGATCGATCTCAAGCCGGCGCTGACTCCCGAGCAGGTGGATGCGCGCCTGGTGCGTGAGCTGGAGGTTAAACCGAATGCTTGTCTCGGTAATGCGTTGGCGGCAGTGTTGCCGCGGTCGCTGATCGCGACGGTGCTGCGCCTGGCAGCGGTGGCGGGGGAGACCAAGTGCCACTCGGTGTCGCGCGCTGACCGCACTCGCATTGGGGCAGTGTTGAAAGCGTTGCCGCTGACCGTTGAGGAGTTTCGTCCCATCGCGGAGGCGATCGTTACTGCAGGCGGTGTGAGCACGCGTGAATTGAATAGCAAAACAATGGCGTCACGTCTGGTAAGCGGTCTGTCCTTTGCCGGAGAAGTGATCGACGTGGATGCGTATACCGGCGGGTTTAACCTGCAGATCGCCTTTTCAACGGGCGCTGCCGCCGGCAATCATATTTGAAGGATGTTGAGTGTAGTATGACAACGAAAACGACCGTAGCTGTGGCGATCGACGGCCCGTCCGGTGCCGGTAAAAGCACGATCGCCCGTGTTCTGGCA
Organism: Clostridia bacterium; assembly: GCA_017936615.1. Taxonomy (GTDB): domain Bacteria; phylum Bacillota; class Clostridia; order Oscillospirales; family Acutalibacteraceae; genus RGIG3009. Next base: position 8,783 of record JAGBFF010000022.1, read on the forward strand.
TCCGAACTGGGGTTCGTGTATGTGGATACCGGCGCGTTGTATCGCACGGTCGGCTTGGCGGCGTTGCGTCGCGGCGCCGATCCGCACGATGCCGCCGCGGTCGAGTCGCTGCTTCCGGAGCTTCAGGTGTCACTCGGCTATGTTGAGGGTAGTCAGCGCGTTTTCTTGAACGGCGAGGATGTCAGCGATTGTATTCGTACACCGGAGGTATCCATGGCGGCATCGGCTGTTTCAGCACTGCCGCCGGTGCGTCGGTTTTTGTTTGATTTGCAGCAGGATACCGCGCGCCGTCAGAATGTCATTATGGATGGCCGCGATATCGGAACGGTGGTACTGCCGTTTGCACAGGTCAAGATCTTTTTGACCGCTTCTGCCGAGGATCGCGCTCAACGTCGGTTCGAAGAGCTCGCGGCAAAGGGCAGCAGTGCGACCTATGACGAGGTGCTGCGTGATATGAAGGAACGTGATTATAACGATTCCCACCGCGCCGCCGCACCGCTGCGTCCGGCAGAGGATGCGGTGCTGGTGGATACCACCGGCAACACTTTGGAGCAGTCGGTTGAGCTGCTCAAATCGTTGGTAACAGAACGCTTGAAAGGATGACGAGTTGTCATGTGGCTGGGACGCTTTTTATTATGGCTGTTAGGTCCGGCTATTCGTTTGTTGGTTCGTGTCAAGGTAGTCGGTTATGACAACCTGCCGCCGGTCGGTGAACCGCTGGTGCTTTGCAGCAATCACATTTCCAATTGGGATCCCGTGGTGCTGCTGGTGATCCAGCGCAAACGCCCGATTCACTTTATGGCAAAGGCGGAGTTGTTTAAGAACCGCCTGTTTTCCTGGTTTATCGGCAAGCAGTTCGGCGCGTTTGCCGTGCATCGCGGCACGGGAGACACCGGCGCGATCGATACGGCAAAGCGTATCGTTTCCGAAGGGAAGATCATGGGTATTTTCCCGGAAGGTACCCGTTCGCGTGACGGTAAGCTGATGCGTGCCAAGTCGGATGCGGCGCTCATTGTAGCGCAGACCGGCGCCACAGTTCAGCCGGTGGCGGTGGTTGCCCGCAATCAGCGGGTGCGACTTTTCCGCCGTACCTTGTTCGTTTACGGCAAACCGCTGACGCCTGCGGAGCTGCATCTGGATGGTGACACACCGGATATCCGATTTGCCTCGCGCCGCCTGATGGAGGTCATCGGTGACCTGATCGAGCAGCACCGCGCGGAGGTGGAGGCGTGATGACGGTCCATGTTGCCGAGTCTGCCGGCTTTTGCTTCGGCGTCAATCGTGCCGTGGATGCGGTATATGAGCTGCTGGACAGCGGTAAGCAGGTTTGCACCCTCGGGCCGATCATCCATAACCCACAGATGGTGGAAGCGCTGTCGCGTCGGGGTGTGAAGATCGTGTCGGAGCCGTCCGAGGTACCGCCCGGTGCCACATTGGTGATCCGCTCGCACGGCGTGCCGGAAAGTATGTATCGCCTGCTGGAGGATAGCGGCGTCCCGTATCACGATGCGACCTGCCCGTTTGTTTCGAAGATCCACCGTATCGTCGCGGAGCAGTCCGAAGCAGGCAAGGCCGTGCTGATCGCGGGTGATGCTTCTCATCCTGAGGTTATCGGCATCCGCGGTCACTGTCGGGGTGCTTCGTATGTATTTTCCACTGAGGAAGAACTTCAAAATTTGATACAAGAAGATCGTGTGCCTGCCGATTTTCCCGTAATTTTGGTGGCACAGACGACTTTTCACACAGATATTTGGAAAAAAAGTTACGAAATTGCAAAAAAACACTATACAAATCTCCAAATCTTTGATACAATATGTAACGCAACTGCGCGCCGACAGGCGGAAGCGGTTGCCCTGTCACAACAAAGTGATGTGATGGTGATTGTCGGTGGACGTCAAAGCTCCAACACTGCAAAGCTTCGGGATGTTTGCCAGCCCTACTGCCGTACGGTGCTCATCGAAACGGCGAAAGAGCTGAAAGCAGAACAGTTTACCGGTGCACAGGTCGTTGGGCTGACAGCAGGAGCCTCGACGCCGGCCGATATTATAAAGGAGGTACTTTCAACCATGTCCGAGATCGTAAACAACAGCGAAGTCCAAGAAAACGAGGTGGCCGTTGCCGCCGAACCTGTCAAATCCTTTGACGAAATGAGTTTTGAGGAGGCGCTTGAAGCTTCTCTTCAAAGTTTAACTACAGACGAAAGAGTGCGCGGTATTGTCATCGGCATCGCCCCCAACGAGGTGCAGGTAGAGGTTATCGGCCGCAAGCAGACCGGTTACATTCCGGCTGATGAGCTGTCTGCCGAGGGCGCCGATCCGGCGTCTCTGGTCAAGGTCGGTGATGAGCTGGAACTGCTCATTATGCGCACGAATGATCAGGAAGGCACCATCATGCTCTCCAAGAAGCGTGTGGATGCCAAGAAGGGTTGGGACACCATCGTGGCTGCCGGCGAAAGCGGCGAGATCCTGACCGGTGTCGTCACCGATGTGATCAAGGGCGGCATTCTGGTCGTCTCTCACGGCGTTAAGGTGTTTGTGCCTGCCTCTCATGCGTCGCTGAGCCGCATGGAGGACCTCACGCCTCTGCTGAAGACCGAGGTACGCTTCAAGGTTCTCGAAACCAACCAGCAGCGCCGCCGTGCGGTGGGCTCCGTCCGCGACGTGGCTCGTGCCGAGCGCAAGGAGAAGGAAGCAGAGTTCTTTGCACAGGCGGAAGTCGGTCAGAAGTACACCGGTACCGTGCGTTCCCTGACTACTTACGGCGCGTTCGTTGACCTGGGCGGCGTGGACGGTATGATCCACGTTTCCGAGTTGGCGTGGAAGCGCATCAAGCATCCCTCCGAGGTCGTTAATGTCGGCGACGTCGTGGAGGTGTACATCCGCGATCTCGATGTCGAGAAGCGCAAGATCTCGCTGGGCTATCGCCGTGCGGAGGACAATCCGTTCGTTATCTTTACCAGCCAGTACGCTGAGGGCGATGTTGTCACCGCCAAGATCGTGGGCATGACCACCTTTGGTGCGTTTGCTCAGATCCTGCCGGGTGTGGACGGCCTGATCCACATTTCTCAGATCGCCAACCGCCGTATCGAGAAGCCGCAGGATGCGCTGAAGGTCGGCGAAGAGGTGCAGGTCAAGATCACCGGTATCGACGTGGAGCACA
>JAGBFF010000023.1 GCA_017936615.1 Clostridia bacterium
GTGGCTGTTGTTTTTTCCGCCTTTTGGTCTTCCCATTTTTCTCAACTCCTTTCTTTTATTCTAACATAAAAAGTGATGGTAGACACTTTTTTGTGTCTACCATCACTATATCACTTCACCGAAGCTTGCTCTTTTTGTGCTGATAATTGCAATCAGATGTCGATATCGACAACTTTCCAGTTGCCATCGATCTTGATAAGAACGATCTCGCCGTCGTATTCATAGACTTCGTCGCCCTCTTCAACAACGATATCGAGCTCCACTTCCATCGCTTCATCGATGAGTTCGGTGTCAAAATCAACATCCTTGCCCGTTGCCTTTTCATAGGCATCGATGGATTTTTCGATTTCGTCGATAGCATCTTCCATTTTTTCTTCGCTGTATTCGTCGGTATCGGTAATGGTGTAGCTGACCTCGTAATCCTTGTCAGTCTTCTCTTCCCACCACTCCTGCTGGCTCTCGATGGCCTTCTTGTAGGAGTCCTTTATATCGCTCTCCTTAGCACCCATCTCGAACTGATAATCGGGAGTCAGGTCGACCAGAATGGAGGGTTCATTCTCAATGTAAGCATCGAACACATCGCCCACAGCGCTCTTATAACCGCCGCCGGCGAACACGATGATGAGAACGACCACAACAGCGATCGCTGCCAGAGCAATGGCGCCCAGCTTGATAAACTTGGGATCCATCTTAGCCGCGGGAGCCGGAGCAGCGCCCTCCAAAGGAGTGCCGCAGTTGCCGCACACGACCGCGGTATCATCCGACTGATAACCGCAATTACCACAGAATTTTGCCATAAGTAAAACCGCCTTTCTTTTTTTGTAATTAATTCCACTTTTTCAAGTGGTCATTACCGTAAATAATCGTGATCCGATGAAAGATCATGCAACCTTTGCGCGTCGAGATCTCCGCACGAGCCGACGAACGACACAGCGAATGACAAGAAGCAGCACGCCCAAGCCCAAAACCGACGCAAAGACGACCAAATTGGCCGACAGGACCTTCATAACAATATCGCTGATAAAGTTCTCGCCGATAAAGCTGCTCAGCAAAGCCGGCAACCCAGCAAGCACCAACGCAACTGCGGTAAAGAGACCACCAATGATGGTAAACACGATACCGGCACCCATAGCGCCCTTTGACCAATCGACAAGGCCCATGCCGACCAAGCAAAGTAACACCAACACCAGCAGGATCACCAGGGTGAAGTAGGAAAATCCGATGTTCAAGACATAATAGATTTCCGAACTGTCATCCTTAACAGCCGAGGTGCTGATCTCCTCCAGCATTTCCTCATCCACCAGCCACTCGGTTATTTTCTTTACCTCATTATCGGTAACCGTCACACCAAAGTGCTCTTCAAAGACCTCAGCGTTATCCTCCACCAACGCCTCAACATCCTTCACGGTAATATCAAAATCATCCGATCCGCTGTAGATGTCGCTGACATAGGCAGCTGCCTTTTCTGAAATAAAATCCATGATCGTGGATTCTTCAATAAACTCCTCGATCTGTTTGGAATCAACATTCTCAACGCCGTGTTCTTCCTCGAGGTATTCACACAAATTATCGGAAAAAGACCGTGTGTCTGTCACATCACCAAACTCGCCGCTGACGACCTCTTCCGTCTGCAGAACGTTGTTCAGCACCTCAACGTAATCGATCTCTTCCAATACCGATTGAATGGTATTCTGCGACGTGGTATAGCGCACACAGATAACAACCACTGACAACAGTGAGGTAATAAACAACAGAAATGACAAAAAGATCGTCAGGATCACCTTGCCGGCACCGGAACGCTTCTTATATTCCACTGCCACAGCGGGCTCTTGAATGGGTATCGGCTCAAAAACAGGCGTCTCCTGCACTGCCACTGCAGTTTCAGGCTCCTCCGCCACCGTTTCAATTACAACTTCAGATGCCTCTGCCGAGGATTCCTCAACCATCGGCTCATCCGCAACGAAGGTCGTTTCAACAGCAACCGTTGCTTCCGCGGCAGGTACTTCCTCTATCGGTTTGGTGCAATTCGGACAGTTGCCGGTTTCCTGATCGATCGGTGTACCGCAGACCGAGCAGAAATTGACCTTGCGCTGCGGCGATCGCATCGCCTCCAGCTTCTCACGGTCACATACCGGGCACAGGCCGGTGCTTTCGTCATTTAACGACCCACAACGGGAGCAAAACCTTGCCATTTCATCCATCTCCTCAATCCTCAAAACTCACAGCTTCGTGCCACACTCGGAGCAAAAGGCAGAGCCGACTTCGACGGGAACACCGCACTCCGTACAAAAACGAGCCGGAGGTGCCGACTGCTCCGGTGCTGACGCGTCGACAGCGGTCGGCGCAGCTACGGGTACGGGCGCGGAGGCTGTTTGGAGAATATCGACCGTCGGTTTCCCACAGGAGGTACAAAACCGCATTTCTTTTGGAACCAACTGACCGCAGGAGGTGCAACGGATCGTGTTTTCATCCAACAAACGGCGGGGCATCGCCGCACCGCAGGTGCTGCAGAACGCGACCGTGCTTTCTACAAACGCACCGCACTTCTCACATTTAACCAAGCCTTTGATAAGCTGGATCTGCTCCTTGCTCTCGCGAATACGCGCCTCTGCTTCGCGAATGGTGTTAACCATACCTGTGAAATCCGGTTCATGATCCGCAGCGTGCATAGCCACATACAACTTACCAATCTGCAAATAACAACTTTCGATCTGCTTTTCCGATTCACTAATAACCGCATTCAGGCGAGACACCTCGGACATCCCCTGCGTTTTCTGCACTACGGATTGACTTGCTTGGGATATTTTCTTCCCCAGATCGTCAAAAAAAGCCACAGATATTCCACCAATCCATCTAAAAATCACACAAGAACTTGCCAATGCACCTAAATTCTACCACAAGATATTGATTTGTGCAACCCATATTTGCAGTTTTTCTTCAAAATCGCGGCTTGACTTTCACTTCATACTCATTTATAGTAATAGCCAGAGGTGACCGCTATGAACACGCACACAATGTTGCATATGTTAACTGAAACCAGCCCGTTTATGATGTCGTTTGTAATTGTCACGCGGCAGAACCGCGCTATCGTTGTCGACGGGGGACGCGCAGCGGATATGCCACTTCTGAAGGAATATATCGGCGGCAGAACCGTCGCCGCTTGGATCCTCACCCATGCCCATAACGATCACATCAGCGGATTTATCCATGAATTCAAAACAAACGGTGGTGCCGATTTTGACATTGAAAACATCTATTACAATTTTCCTCCGTACGAGCTGATCGAAGACCACGCTGTACCTGACTACCAATATATGGTACGCGAGTTAAATGAATGCTTACCGGAATTCTCAGAGATTGAACCGCTCATTCGCGATAAAGCTCACATTGCCCATCAAGGTGAATGCCTTCACATCGACGAGTGCCGTATCGATTTTCTCTTCTCCTACCACGACGGACTAACCGTCAACCTAATGAACGACAGCTCCTTGGTGTTTAAGCTCACCACCCCAAATAAAACGGTACTTTTCCTGGGCGACCTCGGTCCGCAGGGCGGCGATCTTTTGTACCGTGAATCCCGCCATCTCCTAAAAGCAGATATCGTACAAATGGCTCACCACGGTCATATGAATGTCGGCATGGAGGTCTACGCTGCAATCGCTGCCGAGACTTGTCTGTGGTGTGCGCCGGATTGGTTGTACGCGGAAGAAGAAATACCGGATTATTTGGCCGATCCCGCCTATCTCTCCCCTGACCCCAGCCGTCTTCGTATGTACGGTACAGCGGTAACACGGCGGTGGATGGAGCAACTTGGGGCAACCACCCATTACGTCACCAAAGACGGTACGCAAACAGTCGTTTTATAATCGAGAATTTAAAAGTTGTTCACATACCACTTCTTGACAAAGCCACGTGCCTGTGGTATGATGGCAATAGTTTCCATGAGGGAGTAGTGAACGCGCCTTGCGCGTAGCAGGTTCAACATCCTGGCAGTTCGCCTGGCTTGCTTTTATTCGCGAGACTCATGCACCCTGTGCGGGTCATGTGCGGAGTCTCCCTGCTTTGGTAAAGAGACCCGGGTATGACCGTACGGTGTACCCGGGTTTTTGTTTATCTCCGAGGAAACAGCATATCCTATTCTCAGAAAAAGGAAGGAGCGCATTGGTATGAAATTTTACTGCGAAGGCGCCGACTCTGTGCTGAAGGAACTCGGCTCGACTGCCGAAGGCCTCACACAAGCCGAAGCCGACAAGCGCTTGGCGGAAAACGGCAAAAACAAGCTGGATGCTGCGCCGGGCAAATCCCTCATCCGCCGCTTTTTGGAGCAGCTTGCCGATCCGATGATCATTATTTTGCTGGCGGCTGCCGCGATCAGCGGTGTGCTGGCAGTGGTGGAAAACGAAGGCTTTACGGATGTTATCATCATCCTTGCCGTCGTGATCATCAACGCCGTACTGGGCGTATATCAGGAAAGCAAGGCGGAGAAAGCGATTGAGGCTTTGCAGCAAATGTCTGCCGCCACCTCAAAAGTACTGCGTGACGGGCGCATTGTAACCGTTCACAGCGAGGATCTGGTGGTCGGTGACGTGGTGCTGCTGGAGGCCGGTGATGCCGTTCCCGCCGACGCCCGCATTCTGGAAAGTGCCAGTATGCAGGTTGAAGAAGCGGCTTTAACGGGTGAATCGGTACCGGTAACCAAGTTTATCGATATCATCAACCTGTCGGACGGTCGGAAGGACGTGCCGCTTGGCGACCGTAAAAATATGGTCTATATGGGCGGTACCGTCGTCTACGGTCGTGGTACCGTTGTGGTGACCGGCACCGGTATGGATACCGAAATGGGTAAAATCGCCGGCGCCTTGGCACAGGCAGAGGAAGGTAAAACTCCCCTGCAGATCAAGCTGTCCCAGCTGTCCAAGATCCTGACCTGGCTCGTTTTGGGCGTCTGCGCCATTGTGTTCGGCGTGCAGCTTCTCCGCGCCGGCGGTCTGGATTTTGAGGTCGTTCTCAACTCGTTCATGGTTGCCGTCTCGCTGGCGGTTGCCGCCATTCCCGAAGGCTTGGCCGCCGTCGTTACGGTCGTATTGTCCATCGGCGTGACCAATATGTCCAAGCGCAACGCCATCATCCGCAAACTGACCGCGGTGGAAACGCTGGGCTGTGCTCAGATCATCTGCTCAGATAAGACCGGTACGTTGACTCAAAACAAGATGACCGTTGTGGATCATTTCGGTGAAGATGCCGGTCATTTAGCTACCGCGATGGCGCTGTGCTGCGATGCAGAACTGGATGCTGACGGTACCGTGACCGGTGAGCCCACCGAGGCGGCGCTGGTGGTTTGGGCTAATACCCTCTCCCTCCCCAAGCTGGAACTCAAAGCTGCTTTCCCCCGTTGCGGCGAAGCTCCGTTTGACTCCGGACGTAAAATGATGTCTACCGTTCACACGGCCTCTGACGGCATCGTCCAATATACCAAGGGTGCTCCCGACGTGATCGTGGATAAGTGCTCGCATTATTTGAAGGACGGTAAGGCTGTTCCGATGACCGATGCCTACCGCCAAGAGATCATGGCCGCCAACAAGGCAATGGCCGACCGTGCACTCCGAGTCCTTGCTTGCGCCGAGCGTGTGTGGGATACTGCTCCCGAAAACTATGAACCCGCAACCCTGGAGACCGACCTCTGCTTTGTCGGTCTGACAGGTATGATCGATCCCGTTCGTCCCGAGGTAAAGGATGCCATCGTGGAGTGCCGCAGCGCAGGCATTCGCCCGATCATGATCACCGGCGACCATGTGGATACCGCGATCGCTATTGCCAAGGAACTTGGCATTCTGGATGAAAACAGCCGCGCCATCACCGGCGCTCAACTCAATGAAATGAGCGACGAGGAATTCGAAAAAGAGTTCCGTAACATCAGCGTGTATGCCCGTGTTCAGCCGGAGCACAAGACCCGTATCGTCAATGCGTGGCGCGGCGCCGGTTATGTCACTGCCATGACGGGTGACGGCGTCAACGACGCACCTTCCATCAAATCTGCCGACATTGGCGTCGGTATGGGCA
>JAGBFF010000001.1 GCA_017936615.1 Clostridia bacterium
CCGCGGCGGCGGAGATCGGCTATCCCGTGCTGGTGCGTCCGAGCTTCGTGTTGGGTGGCCGCGCCATGCAGATCGTCGCCAACGAGGATCAGCTGCGGCAGTATCTCAAGACCGCCGTGGAGATCGACGAGGACAAGCCGGTGTTGGTCGATAAATATATTCAGGGCAAGGAAGTCGAGATCGACGCCATCTGCGACGGGCGCAACGTGTTCGTGCCCGGTATTATGGAGCTGGTCGAGCGCACCGGTATCCACAGCGGCGACTCCATCAGCGTGTATCCCGCGTTCAGCATCTCCGATAAGGTGAAGGGCGTGCTGCTGCAGTACGCCAAGAAGCTGGGCCTCGGTATCGGCATCATCGGTTTGTATAACATCCAGTTTATTGTGGATGATAAAGAGGATGTGTATATCATCGAGGTCAATCCCCGTTCGTCCCGTACCGTGCCGTTCCTGTCGAAGGCGACGGGCTACAGCCTGGCGGATATCGCTACCGAGGTCATTTTGGGCAAGAGCTTGAAGGAACTGGGTATTTTCGACATCTATCCCGAGGAAAAGGATCGCTGGTACGTTAAGGTGCCGGTGTTCTCGTTCAACAAGATCCGCGGTCTGGATGCGTATCTGTCTCCCGAAATGAAGTCCACGGGTGAGGCGATCGGCTACGACGATAAGCTCAACCGTGCGCTGTACAAGGCGTTGCAGGCATCCGGTATGCATCTGCAGAATTACGGTACCGTGTTCGCCACCATCGCCGACAAGGACAAGGAGGAGGCGCTGCCGCTCATTCGTCGGTTCTACAACCTCGGCTTTAACATTCAGGCGACCGAGGGCACGGCGAATTTCCTAAAGCAAAACGGCATCCGCACACACGTGCTGCGTAAGATCGGCGAGGACAGCGACGAGATCCCCGAGGCACTGCGCCAGGGGCACATCGCGTACGTTATCAATACACGCGATATCGGTTCTGCCGGTCAGGCGAGCGACGGCTATCAGATCCGCCGCTACGCTACCGAAAACAACGTGACGATCTTTACGGCGCTGGATACCGTGAAGGTGCTGCTGGATGTTCTGGAGGAGACCACACTCACCATCTCAACGATCGACGCGTAAGGAGACGAGTATGAAACAGGGTTTATTTACCATCGCGGAGCATACGCAGCTCACCGAAACGGTGTGGCGTATGCGCCTGCAGGGCGACACCTCCGAGATCTATGCTCCCGGCCAGTTTGTCAACATCCGTTTGGAGGGGCTGTTTTTGCGCCGCCCGATCTCGGTGTGTGACTGCGAGGGGGATCTGCTTACCATTGTGTACAAGGTGGTGGGCAAGGGCACCCGTCAGATGAGCCGGATGCAGGTCGGTGAGACACTGGATGTGCTCACGGGACTTGGTAACGGTTACGATCTGTCGGTTGCCGGAGACCGCCCGCTGCTGCTCGGCGGCGGTGTGGGTGTGCCGCCGCTGTATATGCTGGCGAAGCAGCTCATCGGTGAGGGTCGGCAGGTATCGGTCATCCTGGGCTTTAATACCAAAGCCGAAGTGTTTTATGAGGACGAGTTCCGCGCGTTGGGCGCCGACGTCACGGTTGCGACGGCAGACGGCTCTTACGGTGTGCACGGCTTCGTGACCGACGCGATGAAGGAGATGGCGTACACCTACTTCTACACCTGCGGTCCCGAACCGATGCTGAAGGCGGTGTACGCTGCGACGAACACGAGCGGTCAGTTTAGCTTTGAGGAGCGGATGGGTTGCGGCTTCGGCGCTTGTATGGGGTGCTCCTGCAAGACCATCACCGGCAACAAACGCATTTGCAAGGAAGGTCCTGTGCTGCGAAAGGAGGATATCCTGTGGGAGACTTGAGTACGACGCTCTGCGGCATCCG
>JAGBFF010000024.1 GCA_017936615.1 Clostridia bacterium
CAACGTCTACGACCGCAGCACCGATAAGCTCGCTGCATGCTGCTCTCCCTCCGTAGTAGTGGAAGGCAACGGCGTACAGGTCGGTATCATCGGCGCGATCGGTGACTGTTATTCCTCCATCGCAGAGGAGCATCGTGACGAGGTGTACTTTAAAGTCGGCGATGAGCTTACTGCGCTTGTGAAAGCGGAAGCGGATCGTCTGCGCTCCGGAGGTGCAGATTTCATCGTTTACCTGCTGCACGACGGCTATGACCGCAGCTCCGGCAATTCCGTCCAGAAGGTCACCGATTCCCAACTTTCCGCGTATTACGACACCGTGCTTTCCAACGGCTACGTTGATCTTGTATTTGAGGGCGGCACATCCCATTCCTATCGGCTACAGGACAAGCACGGGGTGTACCATCTGCAAAACTCCAAGGCGGCTGCCGGTATTTCATACGCGCAAATCGCTATTAACTCAGCAAATAATACCTCGTCGGTTCGCACGACCAAGTTGTTCGATATTACGGATGCACCGATCACAAGCACCACCACCTCTCAGCATCCTCATTCTCAAACGGGCAGCAAAACGCAAAGCGGTGCTTCCACACTGCCGACCGGCAACACGTCCCGGCCGACAACCAACCATACCGCCTTACCGTCGACCGACAGTACCACTCCCCCGTCAACCTCTTGCAAATCGCACAAGGATGATAACAACAACGGTGTTTGCGATGTGTGCGCAACCTCGGTCCTTGTATATTTCGATTTTTACGCCATAAACGACCTGCACGGCAAGTTGGCAGATACCGATAGCAACGTCGGCGCTGACGAGTTGACAACCTACCTCAAAAACGCTCGAAAAACGGATGAAAACGCTGTGTTTCTTTCCGCCGGCGATATGTGGCAAGGCAGCTCCGAATCCAATTTGACGAAGGGTCTGATCGTTACCGACTGGATGAATGAGCTGGACTTTGCCGCTATGTCCCTTGGCAACCACGAATTCGATTGGGGTGAGGAATACATCGAGGATAACGACAGACTCGCTGAATTTCCTTTCTTGGCAATCAATATCTACGACCGTGAAACCAATAAACGCGCCGCCTATTGTGCACCGTCCGTTATGGTAGAAGGAGACGGCATTCAGATCGGTATTATCGGTGCCATCGGCGACTGCTATTCCTCCATCGCCTCCGACAAATGTGATGATGTGTATTTCAAGGTCGACAACGAGCTCACGGCGCTTGTCAAAGCAGAAGCCGACAGCTTACGCGCACGCGGCGCCGATTTTATCGTTTACATACTGCACGACGGCTATGGAAGCACCCATACCGGTTCGGTCAAGCAGGTCACCTCGTCACAAATTTCTTCGTATTACGACACCTCGCTCTCCAACGGCTATATTGACCTCGTTTTCGAAGGCCATACGCATCAGGGATATCGCCTTCAGGATGAGTACGGTGTCTATCACCTGCAGAACAGGGGTGATAACAAAGGAGGCATTTCGCACGTCGAGGTCGCCATCAACTCTGTCACCAACGACTCTTCGGTCTCCGAAGCAGAGCTTGTTGCCTGCAGTCAGTATCAGTATATGGCCGACGATCCGGTGGTCGAGGAGCTTTTGGATAAATACGATGAGCAAGTTTCTCTCGGCAACGAGGTTCTTGGCTACAACAAAAGCTACCGCAACAGCAGCATTTTGCGTCAGCTTATGGCGGATCTGTATTATCAGTTTGGTGTGGAGACCTGGGGCGACGATTACGACATCGTTTTGGGCGGCGGCTTCCTCAATGTCCGAAGCCCCTATAACCTATCGGCAGGAGACGTGACCTACGGCGATATTCAATCTCTGTTCCCTTTTGACAATCAACTGACCTTATGTTCGGTCAAGGGATACGATCTTCGAAAGAAGTTTTTCGAGACTAATAACTCCGACTATTTCATCTCCTACGGCGATTACGGTAACAGCGTTCGGCAAAATATCAACAACAACAAAACCTATTACATCGTGGTAGATACCTACACCGCCAACTACGCCCCCAATCGCTTGACCATCGTTAAGCAATACGACACGTCCGTTTTCCCGCGCGACCTCATGGCGGAGTATGTGAAAAACGGCGGCTTCTCGTAATCTGCGATACCACCACAGAAAAAGGCACAAACGGATAAACCGTTTGTGCCTTTTATGTTTATCGCACCAGAAGCCTGTTTAAAAACTGTATTCATCAAAACCGAAACCGCTTTTCGGTGACAGGGTAATACGATCTTTGATTACCTCAAAGCCGCCGCATACGCCGATCTCAGGATTGGTAAATGCATAAAAAGAATCGAGATCTGCCGATTCAATGTTGTCCTTAGCAACGACAACAGCAGCGGCGGCCGCAATACCAAGCCTTGACTCGGACATACATCCGACAATGCACGGCTTGTGATACTTTTTTGCAATTTCGCTGATTTGTAATGCAGGATAGATACCGCCGCATTTCATCAGCTTGATATTGATAATATCACACGCATCATGCTCGCACACGATTCTCGCCTGCTCCGGTGTATGAACACTTTCATCTGCCATGATCGGGATCGGCGACACCTTTTTAATCGCAGCCATCGTGTGGACATCCCATGCAGGTACCGGCTGTTCAGCCTCGCTGATTTTCAGTACTTTAATTCTGTTAAGAACATCTATCGCCGTTTCGAAATCATAGCCTTGGTTGATATCGATTCGCAGATCGATATCATCTCCAACAGCCGCTCTGATCCTCCCCAACACATCCACATCATGCTCGGGAGAAATACCACACTTGATTTTCAGGACACGAAATCCCTCACCGACACGCTCAACCGCCTCGTTGACCATTGTCTCCACCGTATCGATCCCGATGGTGATATCCGTTTCCAGTGTATCGGTTTCGGCGCCAAGCAGTGTGTGAACCGGAAGACCTTCTTTCTTTCCCAAAATATCATAGCAAGCAATATCGATCGAAGCCTTCGCCGCAGGATTGGCAAGCAACTGCTTGTCCATCACTTGATGGATCTCAGCAATATTCGCAGCATCCATCCCTATAAGGGCGGGTTTCATATAGTCGACAGCCGTGATCACGCCGTTGACAGTCTCGCCCGTAACACGTGGCGCCGGCGCAGCTTCTCCAAGGCCCACCAAACCACTGTCGGTAATAACTTGTGTATATACGCGATGCGAGAGGTCACTTCCGGCACCGAAAGCGATCTTAAACACTTTTCTTCGTTTGAAGCTGACAACCTTTGTCCGAATATCAACAATTTTCATAGATGTTCTCCTTTGAAAAACACATTTACAGCGAGTCAAGTATACATCCCTTGAAAATGTTTGTCAACCGCATTCCGGTATCCACCGGCACGTTTTCTTCACGGCCTTTCGGGTCCCTTCGGGCAAAATAAAATACGGACACCGCAGAGCGGTATCCGTATTCCTGGCGCGCCCGAAGGGCTTTGTACAGCGCGGTCGTTCCTTCTCGTCTTTTCGTTTCGGCACAGCCCGTCAGGGCGCATAAACTCTACGGCCTAAAAACGTGCCACCGGCACGTTTTCTTCACGGCCTTTCGAGTCCCTTCGGGCAAAATAAAATACGGACACCGCATAGCGGTATCCGTATTCCTGGCGCGCCCGAAGGGCTTTGTACAGCGCGGTCGTTCCTTCTCGTCTTTTCGTTTCGGCACA
>JAGBFF010000025.1 GCA_017936615.1 Clostridia bacterium
CTGCTCAAGGTAGCAGCGATCCTGAAAGGCCGTACCGTGCATCCGAACGTCAGTCTGTCGATCGCCCCGGGCTCTAAGCAGGTGTACACCATGCTGGCGGAAAACGGTGCGTTGGCAGATCTGATCGCTGCCGGTGCGCGTATTTTGGAGTGTGCTTGCGGCCCTTGCATCGGCATGGGTCAGTCTCCCAATTCCGGCGGCGTGTCTCTGCGCACCTTTAACCGCAATTTTGAGGGCCGTTCCGGTACTGCCGACGGTCAGGTATACTTGGTCAGCCCCGAGGTGGCGGCTGTATCCGCGTTGACCGGTGTGCTGACCGATCCGCGCACCTACGGCGATCCGGTTTCGGTGACGATGCCGGAGAAATTCCGTATTGACGACAATATGATTGTTCCGCCGGCATCGGAGGAGGAAATGGATCAGGTGACCGTCGTGCGCGGTCCCAACATCAAGCCGTTTCCGCAGACCCGTCCGCTGGACGAAACGATCAAAGCCAAGGTGCTGCTCAAGGTGGAGGATAACATCACCACCGACCATATTATGCCCGCAGGAGCCAAGATCCTGCCGCTTCGCTCCAATATTCCTGCGATCTCGGAGCACTGCTTCGTGCGTTGTGATCCCGAGTTCCCGTCGCGCTGTCACAAGGAGGGTGCAGGTATCATCATCGGTGGCTCCAACTACGGTCAAGGCAGCTCGCGTGAGCACGCAGCGCTGGCACCGTTGTATCTCGGCATCCGTGCCGTCGTAGTGAAATCGTTTGCCCGTATCCACGCAGCGAACCTTATCAACGCCGGTATTTTGCCGCTAACCTTTGCAAACGAAGCGGACTATGACCGCATCTCGTTGTATGATGAGCTGGTACTGCCGGATGTACGCTGCCGCGTGCAGAATGGTGAGGCACTCGTGCTGGAAAACAAGACGACGGGCGAGACCTATGCGCTGAACGCCGGCTTCTCCGAGCGTCAGATCGCGGTGCTGCTGGCGGGCGGTTTATTGGACTATACCCGCGAGAACGGATGAGAGACGTAAATTGATAAAAAGGAGGGAGAACCGTGCAGCGTGTACGTATCGCCGATCTGGTGATCGATATGGCCAATGCGGACGTGGAGTTTTTTGCCCACCGTTTGCAAGCATACCGGGATGACAGCGACGGTTCTCCCGATCTGCGTATCTTTTTTGAAACGCCGGAAACGATCCCGTTTCCCGAAGGATCGACAACGGTGTGCAACGAACGTCTGAAGGTTACCGAACTGGCAGACGGTCGCCGTTGCCGAGGTTTGTACGGAAGCAAAAGCGGACGGCTTTTGCAAACCATCACCTGTACGCGTGATTATACCGAGGCGGAGATTCGCATGCCGATCGACCGGTCACATCCGCGGTTAACGCTGACGGATTTTGAGTATATGTTTACCGGGCTGGTTTTTTCCGATCGGTTGACCTACTTAGGCGGTTTGGTGCTGCACGGCTCGTCATTGGCGTTTGACGGCGATGGCGTCATCTTCTCTGCGCCCTCCGGGACAGGGAAATCCACGCACACAGGCCTGTGGTGTGAGAAGTACGGTGATCGGGTCGTGATGCTGAACGATGATAAACCGGCGATCCGTTTCAATGATAACGGTGAGCCAATCGTGTACGGTACGCCATGGAGCGGCAAAACGGAGCTGAACACCAACGCTCAGGCGCCGTTACGGGGCATCGTATTTTTGCAGCGTGGCACGGAGAATGCCATACGCCGTTTATCGGTGACAGAGGCACTGCTGTATATGAATCGGGAACTGCCGTTGCCGTATCACGATGCCGCATTGGGTGAGCGGTTGCTGGATACCGCAACGCGGTTGTTGCAAGCGGTGCCCGCTTATCTAATGAGCTGTACCATCAGTGAAGAAGCGGTCGAATTGGTCCGCACGACGCTGAATTTAGGAAAGGAATGAGCGGGATATGAAGATCAAAGAGGGGTTTGTACTGCGGAACATCTGTGGCGAATATGTTGTGGTTGCTGTCGGTAGACAGACCTTGGATTTCAAAGGGCTTATCAAGCTGAACGATACCGGTGCGTTCCTGTGGGAGCAGCTGCAGAAGGATTGTACTGAGGAAGAACTGTTGGTGGCAATGCGCGCGGAATACGATGTGGATGTCGCTACCGCACAGGCGGATATCAAGGCGTTCGTCGATTCACTGCAAGCGGCGGAGCTGCTCGCATGAAGGCGGTCGAAACGCAGGTAGCAATGGCAGAGCTGCTGCCGATGATCGAGGACTCCTTTCGCCAGGGGATGACGGTGACGCTGGGTGTTACAGGTAACAGTATGGTACCGCTGCTTCGCCACAAGCGTGACAGCGTGATCCTGTCGCCCTGTGATGCGTTGTCGCTGAAGCGCGGTGACGTACCGTTGTATCGGCGTCCCGACGGTAAATTTGTCCTGCACCGTATTCTGCACGTAAAGCAGGATACCTATACCTTGGCGGGTGATGCCCAGCACGAGTTGGAGGTTGGATTACCCAAACCGTGTGTTTTGGCAGTGATGACCGGGTTCATCCGCAAAGGAAAAACGGTCAGCTGCCGTAACGTGCTG
>JAGBFF010000026.1 GCA_017936615.1 Clostridia bacterium
AGCACATCACCATCACCTCCAACACCAATATGTCTAAGGAGGATGTGGAGAAGGCGGTGCAGGAAGCGGAGCAGTATGCGGCAGAGGATAAGAAGCGCCGCGAGGAAGTGGAGCTGCGCAACGGCGCCGATCAGGCTGTTTACCAGTGTGAAAAGACGATGGAAGAGCTGGGTGACAAGCTGGAGGAAGCTGATAAGACGGAATTGCAGTCTCGCATTGATGCGCTGAAGGAAGCACTGAAGGGCGAGGATGTTGAGCCGATCAAGGCTGCTCAGGAAGAACTGATGAAGAAGTTCTACGAGGTCTCCGAGAAGATCTACAAGGCAGCGGCTCCCGATGCCGGCGCGGCACCGACCGGCGATGCCGGCGACGTTCCGCCGGAGGCCGGTGACGGTTATTACAACGGCGAAGTGCATTAAGTTTCCAAACAATAGGATTCGGCCGGGGATCATCCCCGGCTGACTCTGCTTGTGGAGAGGGCTATATGGCAGATAACAAACGCGATTATTACGAAGTACTCGGTGTGCAAAAAGGCGCATCTGAGGATGAAATTAAAAAAGGCTATCGCCGCATGGCGAAGGAATATCACCCCGACCTGCATCCGGGCGACGCACAGGCTGAAGCCAAGTTCAAGGAAGTGAACGAGGCGTATGAGGTGTTGTCGGATTCAGAGAAAAAAGCGCGCTACGATCAGTACGGCCACGCCGGTGTGGATCCCAATTTTGGCGCGGGTGCCGGTGGCTGGGGCGGCGGTGCCTGGGATGTCGGTGACATTGATTTGGGGGATATTTTTTCCTCCTTTTTCGGTGGAGGCGGCGGACGCTCGCGCCGCGCCAACCCCAATGCGCCGCGACGCGGTGGTGATGCTGCTGCAGCGGTCACGATCTCCTTTGAGGAGGCGGCTGCCGGTTGCCGCAAGCAGGTGGATGTGTCGCTTATCGAGACCTGCCGCACCTGCGGAGGCTCCGGTGCTGCGAAGGGAAGCAGTCCTACCACCTGTCCCGTGTGCCACGGCACCGGTCAGGAAACGCGTCAGCAGCGTACCCCCTTCGGCGTGATGCAGACACAGACCGTCTGTTCGCGCTGCCGCGGTAAGGGTCGCATCGTCGAAAAGCCGTGTACCGATTGCCACGGCGGCGGACAGGTGCGCGTGACGCGGCAGGTCGGCATCAACATTCCTGCCGGTATCGATGACGGTCAGGTCATCACCGTATCAGGAAAGGGCAATAGCGGTGTGAACGGCGGTCCTGCCGGTGATCTGCAGATTGAGGTCACGGTACGGCCACATCCGATCTTTGAACGCGACGGCTTTAACCTGTGGTGTGAGCTGCCGTTGACATACGCGCAGCTGGCGCTCGGCGATGAGATCGAGGTGCCTACGCTGAACGGGCGGGAGAAGTATACGATCCGCGAGGGAACGCAACCCGGTGATCTGATCCGTCTGCGCGGCAAGGGTATCCCGTACCTCAACGGACGTGGCAAGGGAGACCTGATCGCCCGTATCGCGTTGGAGGTGCCGCGCGAGCTTTCCAAAAAGCAGCGCGAGCTGCTGACGGCGTTCGATTCGTCATTGGACGACAAAAACTACGAGAAACGCAAAAGCTTTTTTGAAAAATTGAAGGATGCGTTCAGCTAAACCTCTTGCAGTTCCGGGAAAAGCCTGTTATACTGAAGGTTGAAGTGAGGTGACCGAAGTGAAGATCAACAAGAATGCCGCACAGATCGTTTCGCTGTTTTTGCTGGGCTGTGCGCTGATCGTTGTATACAAAGTGTTTGACAACCTGGGTGCGATCGGCGGTATTATTACCAAATTGTGGTCGATCATGACCCCGTTCATCGTTGGCTTCGGTATTGCGTTTTTGTTGTTTGCGCCGGTCAAGTGGCTGGACGGGCGGTTGCGGCGCAGCAAGTGGCAGTGGGTACAGCGCTCCGCGCGCCCGTTGTCGGTTACGGTCGTGTACCTGTTGGCGATAGCGTTGTTGGCGCTTATCATCTATATTGCCGTTCCGGCATTGATCCGCGCGGTGGGGGATTTTATCGAGCAGCTTCCTACCTATTACGAAAACGCTCTTTCTTTCGTACGTAAGCATTCGCAGGACGGTGGATTGCTTGCCGGCTTCAATTTGGAGCAAAAGGTCAATGAATTGTACACCTTTTTGGCGGAACAGTTGACGGTGGATCGCATCGTCGGATATCTGAGCGGCGTGGCGAAGTTTGCATCGTCGCTGATCGACGTGTTGATGGCGTTTATCGTTTCTGTGTATATGCTGCTTGGCAAGGAATCGCTGATCGGTGCGGTAAAATCCGTTTCCGGCTTGGTGATCAAGCCGAAAACGATGGGACTGTTCTCGGTGTATTCACATAAGATCGCCAAGATCTTCTACAACTATTTCTACAGCCAGATCATCGACGCTTTCGTTGTGGCGGTACTGGCGACGATCGGCTTCCTTATCGCACAGATGCCCAATGCGCCGGCGCTTGGTATGATGCTGGGCATCCTCAATATGATCCCGTATTTCGGTGCGCTGATCGGCGGCGTCATTTGTGTCCTTGTTGCCTTGATCTCGGGTAACTTCTACGGTGCTTTGTTCGTTGCAATCTACATCTTGGTGATGCAGCAGATCGATGCCAACGTTATTCAACCCCGTATCGTCGGACACACGGTGGGAATCCGTCCCATTTATGTGCTGCTCGGTATCACGTTGGGTGGCGGATTGTTCGGTTTCTGGGGTGTGTTCCTCGGAGCACCGTTTATCGCGGTGGTGCAGATGCTGCTGACCGATTGCATTAAGCTGAAAGAGAAAAAATCCGCAAAGCAAGAGCCAACCAAAGAATAACTTACAGAACAGCAAGGCTCCTTCCGCGACAGGAAGGAGCTTTTTTGTTTTTGCGGCAAAAAATCACGGTTTAGGTGTTGAATTTTGAAGGAAAGTTTTGTATAATAAACGATGTATGCAATTGTGCTTGAGGAAAGGATGTTGAGAATGGAGTTTTTGGAGAATTTCAGTTTTCTCTGGGACAGTGTGGCGTTTTTCTTTACGGGTGACGGGTGGAAAAATCTAGTGATGCTGGCTGTTGGCGCTTTGTTGATTTATTTGGCGCTTGCCAAGGATTTTGAGCCGTCGCTGCTGATGCCGATGGGTCTCGGTGCGATCGTCGTCAACCTGCCCCTTTCCGGTGCTATCGGTCATGCTGCGGACGGATCGCAGGGTATTATTGATTGGCTGTTCAAGGTGGGTATAGAGGCATCCGAAGCGTTGCCGCTTTTGCTGTTTATTGGTATCGGCGCCATGATCGATTTTGGCCCGTTGCTGTCAAACCCCAAGATGTTCCTGTTTGGCGGTGCGGCGCAATTTGGTATCTTTCTTACGGTGGCCGTGGCGACGTTACTCGGTTACAACTTTACGGATGCGGCATCCATCGGTATCATCGGTGCGGCTGATGGCCCGACAGCCATTTTGGTTGCCAACGTGCTGGAGACCCCTTTGCTGCCGGCTATCATGGTGGCGGCATACTCCTACATGGCGCTGGTGCCGATCATTCAGCCGGCTGCCATTAAATTGGTTACAACGAGAAAAGAACGGATGATCCGGATGTCCTATAACCCGGCAGCCGTTTCGCGGAAGACTCGTATTTTGTTTCCCATTGTGGTGACGGTGATTGCCGGTCTGATTGCACCGAAGTCAGTGTCGTTGGTCGGTTTCTTGATGTTTGGTAACCTGCTGCGTGAGTGCCTGAAACTCGACAACCTGTCTCAGACGGCACAGACCTCGCTGGCGAATCTCATCACCATTGTGTTGGGCCTGTCAATTTCGGCCAGCATGAAGGCGGAAAACTTTGTTAAGCTGGACACGATCATTGTTATGGCTCTGGGCCTGGTAGCGTTCGTGTTTGATACTATTGCCGGCTGCTTGTTTGCAAAGTTCCTCAATATTTTCCTGCCGGAAGGCAAAAAGATCAACCCGATGGTCGGTGGTGCCGGTATCTCGGCGTTCCCGATGTCCGCGCGTGTGATTCAGAAAATGGCGCTGAAGGAAGATAACCAGAACCACTTGCTGATGCACGCGGTGGGTGCCAACGTGGCAGGACAGATCGGTTCGGTCGTTGCCGGCGGCATCATTTTGACGGTTGTTCCCAAACTGATCGGTGCGTAAGGAGGAAATAATGATGAGTGCTGTTATGAATGCATTGCTGCTGATGTTGCTTGGTATGGTCGGTATTTTCACCGTTATGATTCTAATTATGATATCGGTCAACATTCTTAACAAGTTTGCCAAGGATAAGGACAATAAGAAATAATCGAAAGGATCTCCGATTATGGCTGATAACAAAAAGATGGTGGAAGCCATCACCTCGATGGAAGAAGATTTTACCCAGTGGTATACCGACGTCGTAAAGAAGGCGGAGCTCGCCAGCTATTCCGGCGTGCGCGGCTGTATGATCGTGCGCCCCTACGGTACGGCACTGTGGGAGAACATCCGCAACGATCTGGATGCTCGCTTTAAGGCGTTGGGTCACGAAAATATCATGATGCCGCTGTTTATCCCCGAAAGCCTGCTGCAGCGTGAGAAGGATCACGTGGAAGGCTTTGCTCCCGAGGTGGCGTGGGTTACCCACGGCGGTGAGGAGAAGCTGCAGGAGCGCTTGTGCGTGCGCCCGACCTCCGAGACGGTGTTCTGCGAGCATTATGCCGATATCATTCATTCTTACCGCGATCTGCCGAAGCTGTACAACCAGTGGTGTTCGGTAGTGCGTTGGGAAAAGACGACCCGTCCCTTCCTCCGTACAATGGAGTTCTACTGGCAGGAAGGTCATACGATGCACGAGACCGCCGAGGAGGCGTGGGCGGAGACCGAGCGGATGCTCGGCGTCTATGCCGATTTCTGTGAGCAATCGCTGGCGATCCCGGTCATCAAGGGTCGCAAGACCGATAAGGAAAAGTTCGCTGGTGCCGAAGCAACCTACACCATCGAAGCGATGATGCACGACGGCAAGGCGCTGCAGAGCGGTACCAGTCACTATTTCGGTGACGGTTTTGCCCGTGCGTTCGATATTCAGTATACCGACCGTGCGAACAAACTGCAGTATCCGCATCAGACCTCGTGGGGTATGTCCACCCGTATCATCGGTGCGATCATTATGACTCACGGTGATGATAACGGCCTGGTATTGCCTCCGGCGGTGGCGCCGGTGCAGCTTGTGATTCTGCCGATCGCACAGCATAAGCCCGGCGTGTTGGAAAAGGCGGCGGAATTGAAGGAGCGTCTTGCAAAGGTTGCCCGCGTGAAGATGGACGACTCCGATAACTCGCCCGGCTGGAAATTTGCCGAGTATGAGATGAAGGGTGTGCCGCTGCGTTTGGAGATCGGCCCGCGTGACATTGAAAACAACCAGTGTGTGTTGGTTCGCCGTGACAACCGCGAAAAGACGGTCGTGTCGCTGGACGAACTGGAGACCAAGATTCCCGAATTGCTCCAAGCAGTGCACGACGGTCTGTATCAGAAGGCACTGGCACGCCGCGAAAGCATGACCTACACAGCAACGACGTTGGATGAGCTGTGTGAGATCGCTAACAACAAGCCCGGCCTGATCAAGGCAATGTGGTGCGGTGAGGAGTCCTGCGAGCTGCAGCTCAAGGAGCAGGCGGGTGTCACCAGCCGCTGTATGCCGTTCGAGCAAGAGGAGCTGGGCGAGACGTGCGTTTGCTGCGGTAAGCCGGCAAAGAAAATGGTCGTTTGGGGCAAAGCCTATTAAATTTCTGACGAAGGAGTGAGCGCTGTGAGACGGAAATTATACGGAAACGCCGTCACGCCTGCCTGCGGTATCTGCGGCAATGGGCGGCGCTCGTCCGACGGCAAGGTGATCCTGTGCCTGCGCCGCGGTGTGGTGGATCCCACTGCACGCTGCCGCAGGTTTGTGTACGATCCGCTGCGGCGTGTCCCGTACACGCAGCCGACACTGGCGACCTACTCGGAAGAAGAGTTCCGACTGGATTGATCCGATAACGAAAGCACCCGCTGAATTCCAGCGGGTGCTTTTTAGTCATCCGAATCATCGTCGAAAGAATAGTCGTTTAATTCTTCAAAATTTGTAAATTCGGAAAAAGTCATATTAAACGCAATTGCCAGTTTGTGAATTGTCTTGACGCCGGGATTTTTGGTGATACCTTGCATGATATTGTCTAATGTTGATTGCTTGACATCACTCATATTTGCTAATTTATTTATGGAAATACCGCGTTTTTTACACAACTCACGAATACGTTTTACATATATCCCGGAATATTCCATACGCAACCTCCTACATTATCATTACCCGAACTTGGTTAATGTAATGATAACAAGGGAATGAGCGAGGATTACCCGTATTCGGGTTGACATAGCGTTAATATTGCTGGTATAATCTCAAAATAAACCCAAATATGGGTAATTTTGAGGTGAAGTATGTCTGCGTGTACATTTTTTGGCCATCGCGATTGTCCCCAATCCGTTTTCCCCAAATTAAAAGAGGAAATTAGGAAGTTGATTATTACAAATAAGGTGAAATGTTTTTACGTCGGCAATCACGGTGCGTTTGATCGGCATGTTCATCGTGCATTATGTGAATTAAAAAAAGAATATCCAGCAGTAGAGTGGTATGTTGTTTTGGCATATTTATCAAAAGAAAATAACAAAAGTGAGCCTTATAAAAATTCGTTATATCCGGAGGGGATAGAAAGTGTACCGCTGCGATTTGCAATCAGTTATCGCAACAAATGGATGCTGAATCATTCAACTTTTGTGATAACATATGTGAATCGATCATTCGGTGGTGCGGCGCAGTTTGCGGCATTGGCGGAGAGACAAGGAAAAAGTTGTATTAAATTGACTACCGGTCCAAAATAAGGCTTGACAGACGGCAAAAGCTTTGATATAATACGTGTAAAGCAAAAACCTTTACACCAAACGAGAGGAGGGGCAGATATGGCAAAGGATATGGAGATCGCGTGGTTGTTTGATTTTTACGGCGATATGTTGACGGAGAAGCAACGCCAGGTCGTAGAGCTGTATTATGAGGAGGATCTGTCCCTGGCGGAAATCGCCGAGAATCAGAGCATTACCCGTCAGGGTGTGCGCGATTCCCTCAAACGTGCGGAAGCGCAGATGCGCGAGATGGAGGAGCGGCTGCGGTTAGCTGCCCGATTCCGCGAGGTGCGTGACGGATTTGAGTCGATCTGCCAAGCGGCGCAGGAGATCCGCGAGTTGAATCTCCGTACCGGCCGCTCCCGTGAGATCGACGAGCGCGCCGGCCGCATTATCGGTTTGGCCGAAGACCTGAGAGAGAGGTAACGCCGTGGCTTTTGAAGGGCTTTCTGAAAAATTGTCAGCCGCCTTCAAACGGCTGAAGAATAAGGGTAAGTTGACAGAGGCTGATGTTAAAGAGGCTATGCGCGAGGTGCGCTTGGCGCTGTTGGAGGCCGACGTTAACTACAAGGTCGCCAAGGATTTTACGGCGGCTGTTTCCGAGCGCGCCGTGGGCGAACAGGTGATGGAAAGCCTGACTCCTGCGCAGATGGTCATCAAGCTGGTCAATGAAGAGTTGACCAAGCTGATGGGCGGAGAAGCCAGCCATCTGGAACGTGCCAACCGTCCGCCGTGTATCATTATGATGTGCGGTTTGCAGGGCTCGGGTAAAACGACCCATTCGGCAAAGCTTGGTAAGATGCTGAAGGGGCAGGGTCACCGTCCGTTGCTGGTGGCGTGTGACGTGTACCGTCCTGCGGCTATCAAGCAATTACAGGTGGTGGGCGAGGCCGCCGGTGTGCCGGTGTTCGAGCGTGGTACTGCCAACCCCGTGGACATTGCCAAGCAAGCGGTGGCTCACGCACGTGACCATGGCAACGACTATGTGATCCTCGATACCGCCGGTCGACTGCACATTGACGAGCAGTTGATGACGGAACTGAAAAACATCTGTGCGGCGGTCGGTCCGCAGGAGATCCTGTTGGTCGTCGACGCGATGACCGGTCAGGATGCTGTGAACGTTGCCAAGTCCTTCAACGAGACGTTGGAGATCAGCGGCGTCATTTTGACAAAGCTCGATGGTGATACCCGCGGTGGTGCGGCGCTGTCGGTACGTGCAGTCACCGGGAAGCCGGTCAAATTCGCCGGTACCGGTGAAAAACTGGATGACCTTGAAGTGTTCCATCCCGAGCGGATGGCGTCGCGTATCCTGGGCATGGGCGATGTGCTATCCTTTATCGAAAAGGCGCAGCAGCAGATCGACGAGCGTGAGGCTGAGGCGTTGGCGGAAAAGCTCCGTCAGGATAATTTCGATTTGAACGATCTGCTCGATCAGTTCCGTCAGATCCAGAAGATGGGCGATATCAAGAGTCTGCTTGGTATGATCCCGGGTGTGGGCAAGCAGATCAAGGATATTGATATTGATGAAAGACAATTTTCTCGTGTGGAAGCGATCATTCTGTCGATGACCAAGCGCGAACGCGAGAAGCCCGACATCATCAATCCCTCGCGCAAGCGGCGTATCGCCGCCGGCTGCGGTATGCGTGTGGAGGATGTCAACCGGCTGCTCAAGCAGTACGAGACCATGCGTCAGATGATGAAACGCATGAAGAGCGCCGGTAAAAAAGGCGGCCGCGGTATGATGCCCGGCTTCGGATTCGGCGGCAAAGGCGGCCGGTTCGGTTTCTAAATCGTATTCAATTCGTGATCGCAGGGAGCGATCGGGTTTGAAGAATAAAGACTTTTGGAGGTACCAACAATGGCAGTAAAGATCAGACTGCGCCGCATGGGCGCGAAGAAGGCTCCTTTCTATCGTATCGTGGTGGCGGATTCCCGTTATCCCCGTGACGGTCGCTTCATCGAAGAGCTGGGCTATTACAACCCGCTGGAAGAGCCGGCTGTGGTGAAGGTCGACGTCGAGAAGGCGAAGAAGTGGATCGCTAACGGCGCTCAGCCCACCGACACCGTGAAGGATCTGCTGAAGAAAGCCGGCGTGTAATCGGCTGTTCAGCGAAAGGTAGGGCTACTATGGAAGAATTGCTGTTGACGATCGCCCGCGGCTTGGTCGAAGACCCCTCGGCGGTGACTGTCACGCAGGATGAGCCGCAGGAGGATGGCACCATCGTGTTCCATCTGCGTGTGGCGGCGGACGATATGGGCCGCGTGATCGGCAAGCAGGGTCGCATTGCGAAGGCGATGCGCACCGTGATGCGTGCCGCGGCGTCCCGTCAGGACGCTAAGGTCTCGGTTGAGATCGACGATTGATCGAAACACCTCTCACAGTGTACACTGTGAGAGGTCTTTTCGAACGGAGGGGTTTCATGCCGAAAAAATGCTATTTGGAAGCCGGAGAGATCGTGGGAACGCACGGTGTGCGCGGCGAAGTTCGTGTGCGCCCGGAATGTGATTCTCCTGAGGTGCTTGCCGGCCTGCGTAAGCTGTATTTTGACGAGGGCCGTCGCGCAATAAAGGTGAAGGCTCGCGCACACAAGAATATTGCCCTTATCAAGCTGGAAGGTATCGACACGGTGGAGCAAGCCGCCGCGCTGCGTGGACAAATGCTGTATCTTGATCGCGGCGACCTGAAGTTGGAAAAGGGACAGTATTTTATCTGCGATCTGATCGGCCTTACGGTGGTGGATGACGATACCGGAGAGGTGTACGGTGAGTGTACTGACGTGAGTCACACCGGATCGAACGACGTGTATCATATGCGCACGGCCGACGGTAAGGAAGTACTGATGCCGGCGATCCCCTCGGTCATTCGCAAGATCGATGTGGATGGCGGCGAGATACGAATTTTTCCGATGTTGGGATTGTTTGACGATGAGAATTGATCTGTTGACGCTGTTTCCCGAGGCGTGTGACCGTATGATGGCGGAAAGCATCATCGGCCGCGCGCGTCAACGGGGAATTTTGGATCTGCGGTTCCACCAGATCCGTGATTACACGGAGAACCGCCAAAAGCAGGTGGACGATTATCCCTACGGTGGCGGTATGGGTATGGTGATGTTTGCCCAGCCGATCGCGGACTGTTTCCGCGCCGTGTGCGAGGATCTGGGACACCGTCCGCATCTGATCTACTTGTCACCTCAAGGTAAGACGCTGACGCAGCAGCGTGCCAGAGAACTGGCACAGCTGCCGGATCTTTGCCTGCTATGTGGGCACTATGAGGGTGTGGATGAACGGGTATTGGATGCATTGGTGGACGAGCAGATCTCGATTGGAGATTATGTACTGACCGGCGGTGAATTGCCGGCGCTGGTGCTGACCGACTGTGTGGCGCGAATGATTCCCGGCGTGCTGTCGGATGAGCAATGCTTTACCGAGGAAAGCCACTTCTCCTCGCTGCTGGAATATCCGCAGTATACGCGCCCTGCTGTGTGGGAGGGACGCGAAGTACCTGAGGTGCTGCTAACGGGTCATCATGCCAACATTGCCGCGTGGCGACGACAGCAATCCCTGCTGCGCACGCTGAAGCACCGTCCCGATATGCTGGAGCACGCCGAGCTGACGGCGAAGGAAACGGCGTTTTTGGAAGAGCAAAAGCAGCTGCTGGCAGATGAAACCTCGCCAATATAACCAAAAATTATTCACAGTTATCGTCAAATTGCCTAAATTGGGGACGAGCTTTTTTGTCAAAATAGGGCAGGCAAACAAAAATACAAAAGCAGAGCATTTTTATCGCGGATTTTGTTTGACCGCGGCGCAGTTTGTGGTATAATATGTAATATCTTGTTAGGCAAGTCAGACCGGTTTGTCGGTCGCGTTACGTGATGAGAGGGAGTATTTCGTATGTATGTTAAAGAGGTACTGGTGCAGAATCAGGTAGGTCTGCATGCTCGTCCCGCCACCTTCTTTATTCAGAAGGCGAACGAGTTCAAGTCCGCGATCTGGGTGGAGAAAGAGGAGCGCCGCGTGAATGCGAAGAGCTTGTTGGGCGTGCTGTCCCTGGGTATTGTCGGCGGTACGAATATCCGTATCACCGCAGACGGTAACGACGAGGAAGCCGCAGTCGACGCACTGGTGGCGCTTGTTGAGTCGGGCTTTGCCGAATAAATTGAGAGTTGTTTTTAACGGGGGCTTCTCAGTGCTGTGAAGCGTCCGAAGCGCAGTTGCGTCATGCGGCTGCGCTTTTGTGCATTTTGGGAGGTGATACGGATGTCGGATACCATCAAGGAATTGCGTCGCCAGGCCATGGCATTGCCGCTTGAGCCGGGTGTGTATATCATGAAGGACAGCCGCGATACCATTATTTACATCGGCAAGGCGAAGGCACTCCGCAACCGTGTCAGCCAGTATTTCGGCTCGGATACCAACCACACCGAAAAGGTGCGGCAGATGGTGAGTCGTGTGGATCATTTTGAGTATATCGTCGCCGGCAGTGAGTTTGAGGCATTGGTTTTGGAGTGCTCACTCATCAAGCAATATGCGCCGAAATATAACATTTTGCTGAAGGATGACAAAGGGTATCGGTATATTCGTATCTCACCGCCGCCGTACTCCCGTATCACGGAGGTCAAACAGCGTGCCGAGGATGGCGCGCGATATATCGGACCGTATATGAGTTCGTTTGTGCTGCGGCAGGCAGTCGATGAGGTCAATCGACTGTTTCAGCTTTCCACCTGCAAAAAGCCGCTGAAATACGGCAAAAGCAGCGAGCGCCCCTGCCTTAATCACCATATTGGGCAGTGTTGTGCGCCGTGTACCGGTCGGGTGCCGGAAAAAGAGTATGCTGAGCGCGTGGAGCAGGCGGTGACCTATCTCACACAGGGCAGCACCAAGCTGATCGCGCTTCTGACGCAGCGGATGAATACCGCTGCTGAGGCTCTGGATTTTGAGACGGCAGCCAAGCTGCGTGACCGTATTCGCGCGTTGGAAAAACTGGGTGAAAAGCAAAAGGTCGTGCAGTCCCGCATCCCGCGACAGGATATTTTGGCACTGGCGCAAGCGGGGAATGTTGCGTGCTTTGAGGTGTTTCGCTTTACCAACGGTGCTTTATCCGACCGCGAGGAGTTCGTGTTGGAAGCAGTGGACGATCCGTCCGCTGCCAGAGCAGAGTTCTTGCGTCGGTACTACACGATGCGCGATGCAATCCCGCCGCGTGTGGTGTTGGACGGTGCGGTAGAAGACGGTGAGCTGCTGGAGCGGTTCTTGACCGAACGCGCGTCAGAACAGGGTGCACGCTATGCGGTCAAGTTGGTATTCCCACAAAAAGGTCAACAAGCACAGCTGCTTGCGATGTGCCGCGACAACGCCGCCGAGCGCGTGGCACGTCAGCTTGAAACGGGTGGGCGCGATGTGACGGCACTGGAGGAGTTGCGGCAGCTGCTGGGGTTGAAAGAAACGCCTTGCCGCATCGAGAGCTATGATATTTCTCATACAGGCGGTGCCGATGTGGTAGGCGCGATGGTGGTGTTTCGTAACGGAAAACCGTCGCGGCAGGACTACCGCCGCTTTGCGATCCGCACGGTACAAGGTCAGGATGACTGTGCGTGTCTGCGCGAGGTGCTGGAGCGCCGCTTGAATGAGTATGAGCAGCATCGCGAAAGCGGTATAGGGTTCGGTGAACTGCCGGATCTGATCTTATTTGACGGCGGTCAAGGACAGCTCGACGCGGTCAAGCCGTTGGTGGATAGTTACGGCTACGGGATCCCTGTGTTCGGTCTAGTCAAGGACGGACATCACCGCACGCGCGCGATCACTGCGGAGGGCGGCGAGATCGCGATCCAAGGTCGGCGGGCCGCGTTTACGCTGGCTTCGTCGATCCAAGAGGAGGTCCACCGCTTTGCGATCGGGTATCACCGCCAAAAACGGAAGCGCGTGATCGGCAGTACGCTGACGGGTATTCCCGGCGTTGGTGAAAAGCGAGCGGCGCTGTTGCTGCGGCATTTCGGCTCGGTCACGGCGGTGCGCGGTGCAACCGTAGAGCAGTTGACGGCTGTGAAAGGAATGACACGGCCGGCGGCCGAAGCGATCGTGCGATTTTTTGAGGATGAGGAAAAATAATTGCTTTTTTCAGCAGAGTCGTGTATACTACTGAATGAAAGGTGTGACCGCTGTGGATATGTTTGTTGAACAGATCATTTACCGCAAGAAAACGAAATCGCAGGTGGCGCTTGCCGTGCTGATCATGGCACTGACGTCTATCCTTGTGGTTATGTTGCTCTTGTTTTTGCGCGCGATGGCACTGATGCTGCTGTTGCCTCTTGGCTGGGGTATGTGGTGGCTGCTGTCCGGTATGAATATCGAATACGAGTATTGCATCACCAACGGGGATATCGATATCGATCGTATCGTGGCACGCCGCAAGCGCGAGCGTGTGGTGTCGGTATCGATGAAGAAGCTGGAAAGCGCCGGCCGTTACGAACCGGAAAAGTGGCAGGGCCGTCAGGTGGACCGTGTGGTCTTTGCCGCTCCGTCGGAAAAGGAAGAGGGCCTGTACTGCTTTAGCTACCGCAGCAAAAAGCGTGGATACACCCTGGTCGTGTTTCAGCCCAATGAGCGTGTTATGGAAGCTTTTGTGAAGGCGCTGCCTCGCTTGCTCCAAATGGAGATGGAAAAATAAATTTGAAGCGAGTGCCGGCTCGGCACTCGCTTTTTGTTCGGGAGGGATTCTTTATGATGGAATGGCAGGATGTTGATCGCTGTTTTGCGCCGCGTACGGCAGACAGCCATAAGGGTACCTACGGCACGGTGTTATCAGTGTGCGGCAGCTACGGTATGGCAGGCGCAGCGGCACTCGCTGCTAAAGCGGCGTTGCGCAGCGGCGCCGGGCTGGTTGTGGCGGCGGTACCCGAGTCGATCTATCCGATCGTTGCGGTGCAGGTGCCGGAGGCGGTGTT
The DNA here is from genome assembly GCA_017936615.1 of Clostridia bacterium. Classification (GTDB taxonomy): domain Bacteria; phylum Bacillota; class Clostridia; order Oscillospirales; family Acutalibacteraceae; genus RGIG3009. Next base: position 13,847 of record JAGBFF010000026.1, read on the forward strand.
TGCACCGTATCCGGAAGGTGGCGCGAAGGCCGCGGTGACCCTGCTGCCTCGTGTGGAGTCCGCGTCGTCGTTGCTTATCGGCTGCGGCCTGGGGCAGACGCGCGCCGCCGCCGAGCTGACTGAAGCGTTGCTCGCGGGTACGACTTGTCCGATTATTTTGGATGCCGACGGCATAAATCTCCTGGCGCGGCATATATCTATAGTGGAAACGATCCAAGCACCGTTGATCGTAACGCCGCATCCGCTAGAGCTGTCGAGGCTGCTTGGCTGCTCGGTGGCACAGGTTCAGGAGGATCGACCGGCCGCTGCGCGGGAGGCTGCGCGGCGAATCGGCGCGGTCGTGGTTCTCAAGGGACATCATACCGTGATTGCCGAGCCGTCGGGTGAGACGTGGGTCAACCCCACAGGGAATCCCGGCATGGCGGTCGGTGGAAGTGGTGATGTGCTGGCAGGTATGATCGCTGCGCTGGTAGCACAGGGCCTGTCACCGGCCGATGCGGCTTGCTGTGGCGTGTATCTGCACGGCGCAGCGGGAGACCGCGCTGCAGCACGGTTGTCACAGCACGCGATGCTGCCGTCGGATATCATCGATGAGTTGGGCGGGTTGTTTCTGCAATTGGAACAACAGGAGTGACGAACTATGCGCCGAGGCGCTGCACTGATCGTATGTTTGCTGATGCTGCTGGCAACAGGCTGCCGACAGACCACCCCGGCCGCCGAGCCGGTTGGCAGCGGGTTTACCTGCCGCATATATGCCGATTATAAAGATATAGATGTGGAAGGAACATTGGTGCGGCAAACTGCGGGGACGCTGAAACTGACCTTTTCTGCGCCGGAGAGCCTTGCAGGGATGACGGCGGTGTGGGATGGCGAAGCGGTAGAACTTCAGATGAGTGGGATGAGCTTTTCCGTGGATGCCGCCACCGTACCTGAAGGTGCACTGGGTGAGGAGATCGTAGCGGTGTTGGATGCCGCGATTCGCGGCGACGGGGAAAGAACGCAGGAAGACGGCAAGTTGATCGTACGTGGCAGTGGAAACAACGGGGCATACGAGCTGGTGTGTGATGCCAAAACCGGGGTGCCGCTGTCACTATCGGTACCGTCGATTCCGTTGGCAGTCACCTTTTCGAATTTTAAACAGACCGAATAAAGCAAAAGCGCATCCCGATGCTGTGTCGGGACGCGCTTTTTCATTTACCGTGTGTATTACGGAATTCTCGCGGCGTCACGCCCTCGTGTTCACGGAACAGTGCACAGAAGTGAGACGGACTTCCGAAACCGCAATCTTGTGCGATCGAGGTGATGGAACGCTGTGTTTGTGACAGCAAGCGCCGCGCCGACGCCAGCCGCTGCTCATTCAGATACTGGACGATGCTCATGCCGGTGTAGTTGCGGAACAGGCGACAGAGATAGTATTTGCTGACGTGGGACTCCTCGGCAAGCATGTCAATGGTAATCGGATCCGCGTAGCGTGTGTGAAGATAATGCAGCACGCGGGCAACACGGCCATCGGCAACTTGGGCGTACAAACGGTCCTGAGGGGTCAGTATGGTCAGCAGGTGGATCAGGGAACTGAATACTACGGCGTTATCCTTGGGCTTTTCTGCCATACCGCTGAAAATATCGTCCACCCGTCCCGCTAGCTCAGGGGACAGCGTAAAGCAGGTGCCGCCTGCCTCATCAAACACCTCCAGTAATGACAGCGCGCCCACAGCCTGTAAGGATTTTTCCATAACGCTGCGGCGTACGATCAGTTTGTTGCGGCAGTAGGTATTCACGTCTTGCGGGTTCAGCGAGTGAATGTTAGAGGAATCGATGAACAGTAAAATGCCGGGATTCAGGGGATAGGTCTGATCGCTGATCAGAGCGGTTCCGTCGCCCGATACGATTTGAATGACCTCCAAGGAATCGCTGTCGGTGTGAGAGTGATAAACGGAAGGTGCGCGACCTTGCTGATGATAGGCGATCTCGCGGGCAAACGTCATAATCGATACCTCCTACGATACGATTTCTGTGCTCTGTTTTACTTTCCGAGGTGGAGTTCTCTCTCATTATATACAAGATAGCAGCAGAATGCAAGGTGTCTCTGTGAAATTTATCACAAATGTGCTATCGCTCGTAAGTTGTCACGGATCGGTTGTTGTCGATAACGGTGCCGGTGTTTTCTTGTACCGTTTGACAATTCCTTGCTGAAAAGACAATATTTTTTCACAATATCGATTGCCTTTTTGCGTAAAATACTGGTAATTTTGATAAAATTAAAAAAATGTAAAAAACTACTTTTCATTTTCAGAATAATTTGGTATAATTATAACCAGTTATGTCGGCGTGCTTGTCGGCATATTCGAAAAGTCTCAAGGAGAAAGTTAAAATAAAGAGAGGATGACTGTAAGCATGAGTCACAAGTATGTCTACCTGTTCAAAGAGGGCGACGCTTCGATGCGTGAGCTCCTCGGCGGTAAAGGTGCTAACCTCGCGGAAATGACCAAGATCGGTCTGCCTGTTCCCCAGGGTTTCACGGTTACCACGGAGGCCTGCACCCAGTATTATGAGGACGGCCGCAAGATCAACGATGACATCCAGGCGCAGATCATGGAGTACATCGACAAGATGGAGGAGATCACCGGCAAGAAGTTCGGTGACAAGGAGAACCCGCTGCTCGTTTCCGTTCGTTCCGGTGCGCGCGCTTCGATGCCCGGTATGATGGATACCATTCTGAACCTCGGTCTGAACGAGGACGTGGTGGAAACGATGGCTGCTAAATCCGGCAACGCTCGCTGGGCATACGACTGCTATCGCCGTTTTATCCAGATGTATTCCGACGTCGTTATGGAGGTCGGTAAGAAATACTTCGAGGAACTCATCGACAAGATGAAGGAAGAAAAGGGCGTCACGCTCGACGTTGACCTGACCGCCGACGACCTGAAGAAGCTTGCCGAGCAGTTCAAGGCTGAGTACAAGTCCAAGATCGGTAAGGATTTCCCCTCCGATCCCAAAGAGCAGCTCATGGGCGCTGTGGAAGCGGTGTTCCGTTCCTGGGACAACCCCCGTGCAAACGTTTACCGTCGTGACAACGACATTCCCTATTCCTGGGGCACTGCCGTCAACGTCCAGTCCATGGC
>JAGBFF010000027.1 GCA_017936615.1 Clostridia bacterium
ACTACGACAAGGACCACCAAATCCCCGCAAACCTTTTTACGTGGGTGGGACTTGACAACTTTGCAAATATGCTGGGCGGCAACGCGCAGCTTGGCTATACCTTTCTCAATCTGTTTGTCTGGACCATCGTGTGGGCGGTGTTCGCTACCTTCACGAATTACCTGTTCGGCATGATACTCGCGCTGATGATAAACAAGAAGGGGATACGCCTGAAAAAGTTCTGGCGTACCGTCTTTATCCTCACTATCGCCGTACCGCAGTTCGTCAGTCTGATGCTGATGTCGCAGATATTGGCGGATGAGGGAGCACTTAACGTGGCACTGCGCGAGCTGGGGTGGAACACCGAGTCGATTCCGTTTCTAACAAACGGCACACTGGCCAAGATCGTGGTGGTCGCGGTGAATATGTGGGTGGGCATCCCGTATACGATGCTGATTACCTCGGGTATCCTGATGAACATTCCCGAGGATATGTACGAAAGCGCGCGTATTGACGGTGCAGGGCCGGTGCGGATGTTTTTTCGTATCACGCTGCCGTATATGCTGTTTGTCACCACACCGTATCTTATCACGCAGTTTGTAAACAATATTAACAACTTCAACGTCATTTATCTGCTGACGCGCGGCGGGCCGCTGACGCTGGATTACTACAAGGCCGGCAAGACGGATCTGCTGGTGACGTGGCTGTACAAGCAGACGGTTGAGGAGCAGAACTACAACCTCGCCGCGGTCATTGGCGTGATCGTCTTTCTCATCACGGCGACTTGCTCGCTTCTCGTGTACAATTCCTCGGCATCCGCCAAAAAGGAGGAGGAGTTCCAATGATGCAAAGCATGAGCACTCGCCGCCGCTTTGTGAACGGGTTGATCTATGTTGCTCTCACGGTACTGGCGGTGATCTGGGTGTTGCCCATCGGGTATCTCATCCTCCAATCCTTCCGCGCCGAGCCGGGCGCGTACACACCGTATCTCCTGCCACAGGAGTACACGCTGGACAATTACCGCGCGCTGCTTACCGATACCGCGCTGTTTCCGTATCCGCGGTGGTTTCTCAATACGTTGGTGGTGGCGGTATTCAGCTGTCTGCTCAGCACCGCGATGATATTGATGATAAGCTACTGCTTCAGCCGTCTGCGCTTCCGTGCTCGACGACCGCTGATGAACGTGGGACTCATTCTCGGTATGTTTCCGGGGTTTATGTCGATGACCGCGGTGTATCATCTACTGAAGCTGGTGGGACTCGACCAATCGCTGGTCGCACTGATTTTAGTGTATTCTTCGGCGGCGTGTCTCGGCTACTTCATCGCCAAAGGGTTCTTTGACACCCTGCCGCGTGCGCTGGACGAGGCCGCCACCATCGACGGCGCGACGCGGAGCGACATCTTCTGGAAGATCACGCTGCCGATGTCCAAGCCCATCGTGGTGTACACGGCGCTAACCTCGTTTATCGCACCGTTTGCGGACTTTATTTTTGTCAGCGTTATTATGAAGGACAATTACGAAAACTACACGGTGGCGTTGGGATTGTACCAAATGCTGACCCGTGAAAATCTTTATCAATACTTTACGCGCTTCTGCGCCGGTGCGGTGGTGGTGGCGGTGCCTGTCACACTGCTGTTCCTGTGCCTTCAGCGCTACTATGTCGAGGGTGTTACCTGCGGTGCGGTGAAGGGGTAAAAAACGATCGGAGGGGAGCATCTGCTCTCCTCCGTATGCTTTTTGTTGACTTTTTCTTCCGAATATGCTATTCTCAAATTGCGACACAATTCCATAGACGTTTGTTTAACACGAGTTTGTATTTTTACCTCCGGTAAAAATGCATGCTCTTTTCCTGCATTCTCGTGTTGAGTGGCGGAATTGTGTCGCAGCAATCGGAGTGATGCATTTTTCGGTGCGTGGCTCCGGTCACGCACTTTTTTATTTTCAAAGGAGGACGAACAGTATGAAACAATGCAGTAACTGTGGACAAGAATGGCAGGATGAAGCTATCGTCTGCGGCACTTGCGGTACGTCTTTGGATGAAACAGTAGCCACTGTCCCTGCAGAGCTATCGACTGTTCCGTCGGAAGCACCTGAGAAAAAGAAAACCGGATTGTTGATCGTTCTTATCGCGGCGGCTGTTGTGATTATCGGCGCTGTCGTGGCGGGTTTCTTGACCGATTGGTTTGGGTTGATTGAGGATACCGATGCGGGTAAAAGCAACGATACCGACGTGAGCGACAATGCGAATACGGATCCCGTGGGTGACACGCAAATGAGCGATTCCCCGACTTCTTTGGTTGCTGCGTTCGAAGCGTTCTCGGATATCGATACTATGACGATAATCGTAACCGCCGATGTCAAAACCGGTGATCCTGCTCTAAGTAATTCGTCTACACTAACGTGGCGTACGGTGACCGATGATGACGGAAAAGTGACGATGTTGGCACAAAACGATATAGCTACAAAGCTATATCTCGACGGCGTTACGTATACTTTGGAGGAGGATTATGCCGATAAAAGTGAAAGCGAGGAGGACGTTGATTGGAATGAACTGCTGAGCGGTGAATTGTTTGCCGAGGGGGTTGATGCTGAATCGTTCGTTACCGCGTTGTACCAGGAGTACCTGACCAACGAGGAATGGGCAACAGCGTTTTTAGGGTATTCCCGGGACGGTGAGGTGTACACCTTTGAGCCGAATCTCTACAAGTTGTGCAAGGAGCTTATGCGTATCGTAGAGGAAAAAGGCGCTTTTACTGAAGAGAATATCGACTATCTGAAGACTGCTCTGGATTCGTGGGACGAATCGGAGGCGGAGGACTCGTCGGAGACACTAAAGCTCGTTTTCACGGCAAAGGACAACATCATCACCAAGATACAGTTGGTGATCGTCGAGGAAGGCGTTTCGTATGATATTTTGATGGAGATCACCGACGTGGGTACCACAGTGATCACAAAAAGTGAGATCGAAGCTATTAAAAATACAGTCGACGAGTGGGTAGCAAACGATACCTGTCCCGAGTGCGGTGATCGATTGTATGGCGAAGAGCTTTGCTGGTATTGCGATGAGGAAGCTGGCTATGACTACTGCGAAAACTGCGGCGCCTACGGAGAAACGGGTATGTGTGATGGCTATACTCTTTGCTATGAATGTCTGGATACCTGCAGTATTTGCGACAAATGCGGTGTGTTAGCAGAAACGCAATATAAAGATGGCTACGATCTCTGCGATGAGTGCTATTCTTCTTACGGCGGTTGACCTTCCTGTGTACAGTAATGAACACGACGGTGCACGGCGACTGTTTATGCTATACAAAAGTTGGGATAAGCCTCCCTCTGACGAGGGAGGTGGCAAAACCGTAGGTTTTGACGGAGGGAGAGACTGTGAAAGAATACAACAGAGCTAATATTCCCTTTGCAAAAGCTTTGAGGAAAAACATGACCCCTTGGGAACGGAAACTGTGGTATGAATTTTTGAGGAACTATCCTGTTCAGTTTCAACGTCAAAAAGCGATTGGCGACTATATTGCTGATTTTTATTGTGCCAAGGCGAAGCTTGTCATTGAACTTGACGGTGACGGTCACTATACAGATGAACAGATAAAGAAAGATGAGATTCGCACAAAAGAATTGGAAGCCATGGGATTGACTGTTTTGAGAGTCTGTAACACCGATATTGATCGGAATTTCAGAGGGGTGTGCGACACCGTTGATCGCGCGGTTGAAAATCTCTCCCTCAGTCAGCTCCGCTGACAGCTCCCTCGTCAGAGGGAGCCGATTGGGTATCTTCAGCGAATGAGGTGATATGTTGAACAAGGTGAAGGATTTCTTTTGGACCCTGCTGCGGTTTGTCGTGCTGTCGATGCTGGCGTTTATGGTGAAGGGGTTTGTTCTGATACCATTTACCGACATGACGGTGGCAGAGCGGTATGCGATGACCTCGGGTTGGTATGTGTATTACGCCGCGTTCGCCTCGATCATCCTGTTTTATGCTTTTGCCGGCCTGTGGATGTTTAAAATGCAGCGGTTTGACCGAAACAAGGTGATCTATCTTGAACAAACGCGCGAGCAGCGCGGAAACAGCGAATTTGCCTTCAAGGCTACATATACAGAAACCGTGCGGGAAGTGCTGCGCAATGATTTGTGGAAATACGCACTGTTTTCGATCGTTCCGACGGTGACCTGCTTCGGTTCGTGGTTACAAGGAATGCCGCCGCAGGTGATGGCTTTTTCCGAGCATACATTCCATAGTGCGGCAATGTGCGGATATGAGCTGTTTCGTGTACCGCACGCGTTTTTTGACCTATTTATGCCACTGGGCATCTACAGCGTTCCGTTGGGGCTGGTGTGTAATCTTGCGGTGTTTGTCTTCACGTACGCGCTGATCGTAACGCTGTACCGAAGGTCGCTGTGGAAAAGCGCTGAGGGGAGAATATCACACCGTTTGGGGAGAGGCGCCCACACCGTCATTGTCCTTGTTCTTCTTGCGCTGGCGATAGGCTGGTATGGAAGAATGGCTGGCTGGTTTGACAAGTGATGATTGCAAAAGGAAAGAGCAGGCTCGGATGAGCCTGCTCTTGTTCGTTATGTATGACCGTTATCAGACAATACCCTGAGCCATCATAGCGTCGGCGACCTTCTGGAAACCGGCGATGTTTGCACCGGCGATCAGGTTGCCTTCCATGCCGTACTCCTTGGCAGCCTTGGACAGGTTCTTGTAGATGTTGACCATGATGCCGTGCAGCTTCTCGTCAACCTCTTCCTCGCTCCAGGACATACGCAGGCTGTTCTGGCTCATTTCCAGAGCGGAAACCGCCACGCCGCCGGCGTTGACAGCCTTGGAGGGGGCGATGATGACACCGTTTTCCTTCAGGTACTCGACCGCGTCCGCCGTGGTGGGCATGTTCGCGACTTCGACGTAGTACTTCAGGCCGTTGGCGACCATCTTCTTCGCATCCTCAATGCGGACTTCGTTCTGCGTAGCGCAGGGCAGGCAGACATCCACCTTGACGCCCCACGGCTTCTCGCCGGCGTAGAATTTGGCACCGAACTTGTCGGCGTAATCCTGCACCTTGTCGCGGCCGGAGGAACGCATCTCCAGCATGTAAGCGGCCTTATCCTCGGTGATGCCGTCTTCGTCGTAGACGTAGCCGTCGGGACCCGAGATGGTGAGCACCTTACCGCCGAGCTGGTTGATCTTCAGCACAGCGCCCCAAGCCACGTTGCCGAAGCCGGAGACAGCGATGGTCTTGCCCTTGATGTCGTCGCCGAAGGACTTGAGCATCTCCACAACATAGTATACGGCGCCGTAGCCGGTGGCCTCGGGACGGATCAGGGAGCCGCCGGAGTAGGGGCTCTTGCCGGTGAGAAC
>JAGBFF010000002.1 GCA_017936615.1 Clostridia bacterium
AAGGCTATCGAAGAGGAGTTCGGCGTTTCCGCTGCTGCTCCCGTGGCTGTTATGGCTGGTGGCGCTGCCCCGGCTGCTGCCGCTGAGGAAAAGACCGATTTCGACGTCGTTCTGGCGGAAGTTGGCCCCAACAAGATCAACGTTATCAAGGTTGTTCGCGAGATCACCGGCCTGGGCCTGAAAGAGGCGAAGGATCTGGTCGACGGCGCTCCGAAGCCGGTCAAGGAAGGTGCTGGCAAGGACGAAGCCGAGGAGATCAAGAAGAAGCTGGAAGAAGCCGGCGCAAAGGTAGAACTCAAGTAAGTTCTTTCCCACAAGCAAAAGCAGCCCGCAACCGTATTGGTTGCGGGCCTTTTTTTGTTGCGACGGAGTCAGGAGGTTTCCTCAAGGAAATCTTTCCACAATTCCTCCGCGTTTATTTTGAGAATGTGGCAGAAACAAGCAACTTCATAATCGGTGACGATGCGATCATTCCGCTCAATTTTACTGATCATCTGCTGATCCATATTGACACCGAGTGTTTGCATTTTTGCGGCCAAACAATCCTGTGACAAACGGCAACGCAGCCGGTGGGCACGCAGGTTAAAGCCAATGATGTTTTTCTTATTATCAAAGGAGATCTTTTTCATAGTAATCACGTCTTTTTCACGTATTTTACTTGACATTAACATATTATTGGCGATAAAATACGTTATATTGACGTAACCGGAGGAGAACAATGAATCTTAAAGAAGAAATCGTCAAGGCCGTGCAGTTGTTGGATGAAACCTTAAGCAGGGAACAAAAAGAAGCCTTTATGAATCAGAAGTATGACGATATATACACGAATCATTTTGGGTTGGGGATGTGGATTCGAAATCATATGTTGCAGCCTGACAGTTCTTTATACAAGGTATTGAATAGTGTGGGAATGCATCAGACAGATGATATGTCGGATTTACTTCTCCGCTTGTTTTATATCCATTTGCACACAAAAAAAGCCACGCGGCAAACGCGTGGCTGAAATAAAACCTATGAGGTCAGTTGTTCAGTTGGAGACAGATAGGATAATGGTCGGACAGATACACGCCGTCTTGTTCATCGGTCCATTTCGTGACGGTGTAGGGCTTGGAGGCGGTATCGGTATCGACATAAATATAGTCGATCTGCGGGCCGTCAGGACGGTTGCCGTCGGGACGGTACTCGATCCATTTTCCGAAATTGTGGAACGTTGTACCAATATCCTTGGTGGCGTTGATAATGGAAAATTTTTGATAGGTGTCACAATAGCGGATGGTCTCGCTGTCGGGCTTGGCGTTGAAATCGCCGAGAATAAATACCGGCGCTTCGCAGCGCTCCTGATCGTCGGAAACACGCGCCAAAATCTGTTGGATGCCAAGGATACGCGCCCGGTCGCTGATGTGATCCAAATGGTTATTATACACCCAAAACGGCTGCGTTTCACCGCAAAAGCGCAGCATAAGAGCCTGTGTCACACGGGGACAATCACTTTGCTCCTCAAAGCGGGAGGCGGGTACGTACGGTGTGGGGGAGAGCCAAAAGAAGTCTGACGAGAGAAGCTCCACCGTGTCACGGCGCAACAAGGTCATCAGTCCTTCGCCATCGTAGTTTTCGCAGCGTCCGTTATACAGCACAAAGTAATCGGGCACATGGCGTCGGAAAAACTCGGCCGTCTTTTCGATCACTTCCTGAAAGCAGACGACATCCGGCTGTTCACGGTCGAGCTTATCCAAAATTGCACCCAAACGGTGCGGCAGGCTGTTGATGCCGTCATCCACCCACGGGCAACGGATATTGAAGGTTACGATTCTTCGAGTTTTCATACGGAAGCCCTCCTCTTGAAAGCATTATATCAAAAAACAGCGATTTTTCAAGATAAAATCGCTGTTTTTAATATTGCGCAAATCAGCTTTCGTTATAGGCATGCGTTTATGCTGTCCTTGCAGCGGCATCCATTCCGCAGCAACACCTTACAGATACCACAGATCTTCACGGCTGGTCGACACTGCCGCCGCACCGCAGCGCAACGCTTCGGTCACTTCGGCTTTCGTTTCGATGAGGCCGCCTGCGATGACCGGCACACGACCGCCTGCAAAGCGCTCGATCGCCTTGCCGATGACACCGGGGATCACTTCGATCCAATCCGGCGTCGTGTTGGCGATCATATTGCTGATGCCGGACAGGCTCTGCGAATCCAGCAGAAAAAAGCGCTGGACGGTCAGCAGGCCCGCCTCTCGTGCATAGCGGATGAGCTGACCGCGGGTGCTGATGAGTCCGTCTACACCACAGTCGGCGAGATACTCCACACCGGTGCGATCCTTACCCAGACCTTCGGCAAGATCCATGTGCACGAACAGCTTCTTACCGGCATCGTGTACCTCCTGCGTCATAGTCTGAATTTTCGGCAGGCTGATATTTTGATAAAAAATAACCTCGGGAGGAGCCTGCAAGGCTGTGTAAAAGGCTTGCTCACTGGCTGCGTTGGCAATAACGGGGCTGCGTTCCAGATAATCGCTGATAACGGAACGATCCATCATAAATGCCTCCTTGTCCGTAAAAATAGAAAAAGAGATACAAAAACCCCTTGGTTGGTGTTTTTGTATCTCCATCATCTCTGTTGACTATTTTACACACTTCGTTGAAAAAAGTCAACCCTTAATCGGCAATACTGTAAAAGTTATGGGAACGACGCAGCACATCAGGTGTTGAGTAACAGCTCACACCCGTCATAAGATACTTCAAATCCCAGTTTATCGGCATGAATGCACAGCTCGCTGTGAGTGGAGACACAGTTGTGTGTAAAGTGATTGACGAACAAACGGGCGGTCGGTTTCAAACACCCCAGTTCATCCAGACGATCGGCTACCTCTCGATTGACACCGAGGCGCATATGACCGTCGCGGAAGCCTTCAGGGAAGGCACCGCCGGTGCAATCCAACGTGATCATATCGTATTGCGGTTTGTTGCTTTCCATCCACTGCCATACGTCCTCAAAGAAATAGCCGGTATCGTGTGCGTACAGTACGGTGGTTTTTCCGTCGCTGATCTGATAGAAGGCAGAACCGACAGCGCCGTGATTGGCGGGGAAGGCGGTGACGGTATAGTTCATCACGGTAAACGACTCAAACGGGACGACCTCCCGCAGCACGATACGACCACTCTCGACGGCGCCTTTTTGCTTTTTCAACGGCGCCAAGGTGTCAGCCGTGCCGTAAAACGTCAACGGCACATCGTCTGCAGGGTGAGAAAAACCGGGCTGCAGCATCGCTGCCTCTTCGGGGTAGAGGTGGTCCTGGTGATTGTGTGTGACCAGGCAGTGCTTGACCTTCAAAAGATCAAGCTGGCCGAGCCAGGCACGGTACGCCGTATCGGCGGGGAAATCGATCAGCAAGCAGTCATCCACGAGCGCCTGCGAGCGCCCGCGGATGCTTCGTCCGCCCTCTTCGCGGGCAAGACGGCAATTCTCACACGCACAAAACGGTCCGGGAACACCTTCCGCTGCAGCGGTGCCGAGAAACTTAAATTTCATAGCTGAGCTCTCCTTTTAATCGTTGATAATAGTTTCACCGTCAAACAGGAAATAGCCGTCTCCGCCGCCGGGAACACCACCGGCATCCAACCAAGCCGCCAACGAGCGACGCAAGGCATTGTCCTTCGGAACGGCAGGATCGCCGCTCTTGTACGGCATATTGAAAATGCACGAATAGTCGATTGAGGGGACGGGGAAGCTTTTGACGATCTTGAAATCGTTCATAAAATCCACAATATTGGAATTGGGGGACATAAACTCACGGTTACGCTCGTACAGCAGCCAGGAGGTGCAGTAGAGAACGAATGGCTTATCACCCAAATCCTCTTTGAAAAACTCGTACGCCTTGCGATAGCTGTCCATTCTCGCCTCGCGGTCCAAGGGGCCGATGGCGGGGATATGGATGAAGCGAACGATGTCCTCCGGTTGTACGGTATGACCGCCGACGGTAATGGGTTCGGTGATATTGGGGCGTTGATAGATTTCGTATTGCAAGCGACCAAGTGCAAAAAGCTTCAGTCCTAAGAACAGCGGATACCAATAAGAAACGGAGGAAACGGGAAGTCCCAACACCTTTTCCAACGTGTGATGGGTCTTCACCTTGCAACGCAGATCTTTCAAAAAGTCGGTGAACATTTCTTCGGTATAACCGTGTTCGGCATATGCGCTCTGCATACGCTCAGCAGCGCAGGCGATGAGGATAAACCGCAAAGTGTTGATCGGAATATTCAGCAACGTCTGTACCGATTCCAGTTCCGCGAGTGCGGGCTCATGGTTAAAATCACTTTCGTAATACATTCCGACCACGCGCGGCATCAATGTTGGGAATTGCTCGAAAACGAGATCGCCTGCATGACGGAGCACGGCATCGTCTTCGGGTGAGAAGTGCAGCTTATCCAAAAGCAAATGATAGTACGTACGCATAACATCACCTCTAGCTGTCATTATAACTGACCGCCATAAAAAGTCAATAGAATATCAGGAAAAGACAAGGGAAACAGAAAAAATTAGGGGTATACTATGCGCGGAGGCGAGCGCTCATTATGGAACTGATTTCCTTGCGACATGTCAGCAAACGGTATCGTACCGAGGCGGGTGAGGTGCGTGCACTGGACGATGTGACGCTGTCGGTAAAGCGCGGTGAATTTGTGGCGGTAATCGGGCGATCCGGCTCGGGAAAATCCACACTGATGAATATTTTGGGCTGCTTGGATATCCCGAGCAGCGGGCAGTATCATCTGGCAGGACGCAATATGTCTCACTGCGCGGAGAGCCTTCGCGCGCAGGTGCGCGGACGGCAGATCGGTTTCGTATTTCAAGGTTTTCACCTGATTCCGTCTCTGACGGCTCTTGAAAATGTGGAGCTGCCGCTGTTGTACCGTGGTTTTTCGCGCGAGGAACGCCGCGTGCGTGCCACCGAGAGCCTGCTCCGGGTGGGGCTTTCACAGCGTATGACTCATCGCCCGTCGGAACTATCGGGCGGTCAGCAGCAGCGTGTAGCCATTGCGCGTGCTATTGCCGCCACACCGCCGCTGGTACTGACAGACGAACCAACGGGGAATTTAGACAGCACTTCCGGCGACGAGGTGATGGATATTCTTCACACGCTGCACAGTGAAGGCAAAACTGTGGTGCTGATTACCCACGATCGTGCCATTGCCGATACGGCAGAGCGGCAGATCTGTATTCAGGATGGGCGGGTGATTGTGTGAAGCACAGTGTCAAGCGGCGATGGCGCCGACCGTTTACGGGATCGTTCCGAACAGCGATCCCCGTTTTTATGTTGTCCGTATTAGTGTTCAGTGCGGCGATCGTATTGCCGTGGCTGCTCGGCGGCACGGTGGAGCCGGAGTCTTCGACGGTGGATGTTGGTCAGGGGAAGCAGCGGTCACTGCTGTTGCTCATCCACGACACTGATAATACCCTGACCGCGGCGGTGGCTGTTCATACCGATACCCGAACGCTGTCGGTGAAGGCGGTAGGCTACCCGTCGCACACCGAGGTGAGCTATCAGGCGGGGCTATCCACTTTGGCGAGGCGCTATGCGGAAGAGGGAGTGGCGGCAGGACAATATTTATCTGCTGCCACGGGCGAAGCCTACGATGCGGTGCTGCGGCTGTCAGTGAGCGCGGTAGCAGCATTCGTTGCCGGCTCGGGAAACGGTATTTCGTACCGCCTGCCGGAGGAGGTCGGCATCCTGCCACAAGGTGAACAGACGCTGACCTCGCTGCAGATCGCCGATGTGCTGCGCTACAATGCATGGATGCAAAGTCTCACAGGCCGCGCGGAGGCGCACGCGGGGATCATAGCGGCGATCATCAATCGGCATCTGACACCGCATCGTGAGCTATCGGAGTTGTTTAACCGGTTTGCGATACTGTGTGACGATCACGTAACGATCTCGCAGTTTGCTGCTGTGCGCGACGAACTGACAGCGTTGGCGGCGGCGAATAACGGCGCGATCTGCCGTGCCTGTGTACCGGAAGGGCGTGCCGTCGGATACGGGGAGGACAGACGCTTCGTTATCATCGCCTAATTCGGAAGATGCAGTGACTTTTCTAAAAAAGTGTGGTATACTGTATATGAGGTGATTCGGATGAAGCGTATCGTTGCGGCGGTACTGGCCACGCTCTTGCTGTTCAGCGGCTGCTCGCTGATCGAAAAGATAGGCGATCTGTCCCCGACGACTGCACCGAATGATGCTTATCTTGCCGAATACAAAGACGGCTGGGCGTATGCCTGCCTGTCGGCGGAGCAGCAGAGTAATTATGGCGCGGTGTATGCGGCGGTGCGTGACGGATTCGGAACCGACGCGACTGTCACGCTGGATAATAGCGGCACCACGTACTGCGGTATCTCGATCACCTTGCCTGAGCCCGTCAAGACCGATACCGATATTCGGGAGCTGTATCAGGCGTTTACGCAGGATAACCCTGCGTTCTTTCACCTCGGCAACGCCTACGGATACAGCGGTATTACCGTTGCCGGAACGAATATATACGACACACTGACGTTGACGTATACGATGACCGCGGAAGAACGTGCGGCGGCACAGACCGCGTTGCACAAGCAACGCGATGAATTGCTGGGGCTTCTTCGGGAGCCGATGACCGATTTTGACAAGGAGCTTGTGCTGCACGACGCTCTGCTTTCTCGCTGTGAGTATAACGATGCGGCGGCAGCGGATACGCAAAACGAGATATATGCCAATGCGTTTACCGCGTATGGTGCGTTGGTGGAGGGGAGCGCCGTGTGCGAGGGTTATGCCCACGCGATGCAGTATTTGCTTCATCATGCCAATATCGCGGCAACGGTGGTGATCGGCTATGACGCCGAGACCGGTGAGCCGCATATGTGGAACGCTGTGGTGCTGGACGGCAAACGGTACTATCTCGACCCTACGTGGAACGACGGCGGGTCGGAGATCACCTATACGTTTTTTAACGTCACGACCGCAGATATGGTGACGAGCCACCGTACGGGGGACGAAACGCTGGGTGTGGAGATCACTGCGGATACAGAGCACAATTATTACCGTATGACGGGTAACTACTTGGATACGATGGATCAGAAAAAGATCGCCGAGCACGTGGCGGGGATCCTGACGGCGGGGAAGGACACTGCGCATTTGCGTTTTTCGCCGGAGACGTATGATAACGCCCTGTTTTTTATTCAAAACGCCGCTTGGTTCGCCGAAACGGTAAATGCGTGTTTACCCGTGGGGGTGTTGCCGCTGCACGCCTATTGGCTGATAAGCGACGAAAAGTATAATACTGTTACGATCTGCAAAAAAACCTCTTGACAGCGCGACGGTGTGTGTGGTATGATAGGCTTCGCTCGGTAATTCGAGTGTACCTGCGGGTGTAGTTCAGTGGTAGAACCCCAGCCTTCCAAGCTGGTTGTGTGGGTTCGATTCCCATCACCCGCTCCA
>JAGBFF010000028.1 GCA_017936615.1 Clostridia bacterium
GTTCAGAACTGGAACGACGGTAAGACGCAGGAGTACAAGGACCGTAAGGTGTATGATATTGAAAATTCCTCGCTGCGCGGCACGGTCGCACCGGTCGTGAAAGAGGAAGCGTGTGAGTGCGCGCCTGCGGTCAACACCGCAGATGCGCAGGTGATCCTGGTCTCCCGTGTGACCTGCCCGAACTGCCGCGTGGCGGAGAGCCTGCTCGGCAAGGCGGGGGTTGCGTACGAGAAGAAGATCGCGGAGGAAAACCTCGAACTGTGCCGGGAGTACGGTATCAAGGGTGCTCCTACGCTGATCGTCACCGACGGCGAGAATTATCAGAGCTACTACGGTGTGCCGGAAATCAAAAAATATCTGGCGACCCTGTAAAACATACCGATAAACAGGCTGAGGGACGGCGCACGGCATCGTCCCTCAGCTTATGTATGGAGGAAACAGTATGTACGATACGATCATCGTCGGCGGCGGGCCGGCGGGCCTTACCGCCGCGGTTTACGCACGGCGGGCCGGCAAAACGGTGCTGGTTATCGAAAAGAACGGTTTTGGCGGTCAGATCGCCTATTCACCAAAGGTGGAGAACATTCCTGGTACGCAGCAGATCAGCGGCAGTGAGTTCGCCGAAAAGCTGACCGAGCAAACGCTGGCGCTCGGCGCTGAAGTGGAACTGGAAACCGTGATCGAGGTGATCAAGGCGGACGGCGGATTTACCGTTGTTACCGAAGAGGGCGGCAGTTACGAGTCGCGAACAGTCATCCTTGCCGTCGGTGTCAAGCACCGAATGCTGGGTCTTCCGGGCGAAACCGAGCTGGTTGGTAACGGGTTGTCTTTCTGCGCGGTGTGTGACGGCGCGTTTTACACCGGGCAGGATACCGCGATGATCGGCGGCGGCAATTCCGCACTGCAGGAGGCACTGCTGCTTTCCGAGGTGTGCCGCAAGGTCACGGTGGTTCAAAACCTGGCAGATTTTACCGGCGAAAAAGCACTGTCGCAGGCGTTGCTGGAAAAGGATAACGTCGAGGTGATGTTCAGCACGTTGGTTGAGGGTTACCGATCGGAAAACGGCGTGCTGACGGGGCTTGCCGTTCGCAATACCGAAACGGGGGAAACACGCGAGCTACGCGTGGACGGCGCATTCCTCGCCGTCGGATTGGTGCCGGAAAACGATGCCTTTGCCGCACTGGCGCAGACGGACGAACGCGGGTATTTCGCCGCAGAAGAGGATTGCTTGACAGCGACTCCCGGCGTGTTCGTTGCCGGTGACTGCCGACGCAAGGCGATCCGTCAGGTCGTCACCGCTTCGGCGGACGGCGCGGTTGCCGCGATGGCCGCCTGCCGTTACTTGGACGGTATTGCTTAAAGAATCCGTGTTACCCGCATCGGTATGCTGCCGATGCGGGTTTTGTGCCTTACATAGCGGTTAAAAATGCGGTAAATTGAGACAATTTTCGATTTTTTGTTGCCTTTTTTTCAAGAATATTATAATATTATAATGTATAGACCTGTATCAGGAAGGCACAGCATAAGGAGAACATTCATGCAACAGTTATGGAACCGGCTATTGCCGAAATATGTCCGTCTGCCGCTATTACTGGTCGTGTTGGTCAACATGGTGGTGTACTACGTACCTTCGCGGCTGTTGGCTACCGACGTGCCGCGGTACGATCTCTCGATCGCTTTGGATGCGATGCTTCCTTGCGTGCCGTTCTTTTTGCTGTTTTACGTGCTGGCGTACGGCCAGTGGATCGGCAGCCATATTTTCCACAGCCACGACAGCGTGCAGCTGTGCTATCGACTGGCGATGGCGGATATTCTTTCCAAGGTGATCTGTATGGTGTGCTTCGTGTTCATTCCTACGGAGATCACCCGTCCGGAGATCGTGGGCAGCGGCGTGTTTGAATGGGGAACACGGTTCATTTACACCATCGACGCGCCGGTCAACCTCTTTCCGTCGATCCACTGTCTGGAAAGCTGGCTGTGCTTCCGTGGCGCGATGATGCTGCGGAAGAAAAATGCGTGGTACATCACCGCGCAGGGCGTTTTGGCGGTGCTGGTGTTCGCATCCACCGCACTGATCAAGCAGCATTTCGTCATTGATATTCCTGCCGGCATTTTGGCGTGTGAGATCGGTCTGTTCCTGTCGGGGCGCTGCAAGCTGTGGCGCGTTTTTGAAACGGTGCAGACGCCGTCTGCAAAGGCTTGGTTAAAGCAACGGGAAGGATAAGGTACATAAGCAGAGGGGTGGTGGTAGTTGTTGAGAAAGAAAGAAAATATACCGGTACCGGAGGATGAGCAGAATGCTTCTCCGCTGACGGATCGCAAGCAATGGTTGTTTATGGCGCTTTTTGCCGTCATTGCCGTTGTTAGCGTGTGGGCGGTGGTGGCGCAAAGCCGTGAGTTTTCATTGTCGGATTTCACGACTTATATTCGGCACGCATCAATTCCGTGGTTGGTTGTCGCCTTGCTTAGTATGTTTGGCTTCATACTTTTTGAAGCGTTAGCACTGTTGGTGCTGTGCCGCGCGTTGGGATATCGCCAATCCCTGTGGCGCGGGTATATCTATTCCGCGTCGGATATCTACTTCTCAGCTATTACACCGTCTGCCACCGGCGGTCAGCCCGCCAGCGCCTACTTTATGATCAAGGACGGCATGAACGGGATGATGGTCACGGCGATACTGGTCGCCAATCTGTGTATGTACACACTGGCGATCATCGTGATCGGCGTCATCTGCTTTTTGTTCCGTTTTGATATTTTTCTACAGTACAGCCTGCCGTCACAAATTCTTATCCTTGTCGGTTTTTTGATGCAGGTCGGTCTGCTGGTCTTCTTCTTTATGGTTCTCAAGCACGAGCGCCTGCTGCATCGGATCTGCAATGCGGTTCTGCGGTTTCTGTGCAAGATACGCCTCCTGAAACGGTATGAGGAAAAGCAGGCGAAGTTGGACGCGTATATGGATAAATACCGTCGTCACTCCAAGTTGATCACCGAGCATCCCACGGCGATGTTTTTCTGTTTTCTGTTCAACCTGCTGCAGCGGGCATCGCAAATTGCGGTGACGATGTTCGTGTATGCGGCGACTACGGGCAAAGGACTTTTGGAAGCGCTGGAGCTGTGGTTCTGGCAGGGATACGTGGTGCTTGGCACCAACTGCGTGCCGATTCCCGGTGCGATGGGTATTTCGGACTATATGATGCTGGACGGCTTCCAAAATATCATGGAAAAGAGCCGGGCGGTCAATCTGGAATTACTCTCTCGTGCGTTTTCATTTTACAGTTGCGTGATCATCTGCGGTATTTCGGTGCTCATTCAATATTGTGCGGTTAAAAAGAGGGGAAAGTTAACATGATAGGATTTTACGATTACACGGTCGTTTTGACGTATCTTTCGTTGTTCTCGGCGGGAACCGGCATTTTCGTGTCGCTCAGCGGCAGCGGTCACCCGTACTGGGGCACATTCTTTCTGCTGTTTTGCGGTCTGTGTGATGCGTTCGACGGTCAGGTGGCGCGCACCAAAAAGAATCGTACCACTATGGAGAAAAATTACGGTATTCAGATCGACTCGTTGTCGGATCTGATCGCGTTCGGTGTGCTGCCGGCGTGTATCGGTATGGCGCTGGTGCGCACCTCGCCGCTGCTGCAGCAGATCTTCGGCTCGGACAAGGACAATCTGCCGCTTTGTATTGCGAGCGGCGTGCTCTTTGCGGTGATGGTACTGTACATTTTGGCGGCACTCATTCGGTTGGCGTATTTCAACGTGACGGAGGAGGAACGCCAGCGCACCGAGGATGGTGTTCGTCGTACCTATACCGGTCTGCCGGTCACCTCGGCGGCGCTCATTTTCCCCAGCGTGATGCTGTTTCGGTATATCCTGCCGATGGATATTTCCATCGTGTATTTCCCGGTCACACTGATCACCGGTTTCCTCTTTCTCTCGAAGCTGCAGATTCCGAAGCCGCATCTGCGTGGTATTCTCATTATGATCGGCGTCGGTGTTTTGGAGTGTATTTTGCTGCTCCTGTTCTTTTTCTTGAGACGGTAAAGGGGACGAGCCTATGGCAGAGCAGGTAAAAGAAAGCGCAATGCTGCGGTTCTTGTACCGCACGGTGCCGGGGCGCATGTGCCTGAAAGTGCTCACAGCGCGGTGGATCTCCAAGCTGTGCGGCGCATTTCTGGACAGCCGGTTGTCCAAGCCGCTGATCCGGCGGTTTGTGAACGGTAACGGCATTGATCTTTCGCAATTTGAATCGGATGGTTTTCGCTGCTTTAACGATTGCTTCAGCCGCAAGATCAAAGAGGGGATGCGTCCTCTTCCCGAGGATGAAGCGGTGCTGTTTTCCCCGTGCGACGGTTTGCTCAGTGCGTATCACCTGAAGAAGGACACCGTGCTTCCCGTCAAGCAGAGCGCCTATACGCTGTCCTCGCTGTTGCGGGATGAGACGCTTACTGAGCGGTACCGTGACGGTGTGTGCCTGGTGTTTCGCCTGTGCGTGACCCACTACCACCGCTATTGCTATCCCGTTTCCGGCATTAAGGGCGAGAATACCTTTATCAAAGGTCGGCTGCACACCGTGCGTCCCATCGCCTTGGAGGCCGGCCCGATCTTCACGGAAAACTGCCGTGAGTACACCGTGATCGACACGGAGCGCTTCGGTTCGGTGCTGCAAATGGAAGTCGGTGCGATGTTGGTCGGTAAGATCCTCAATCATCACGGCAGCGGTACAGTCATCCGCGGTGACGAAAAGGGTATGTTCCTGTATGGCGGCAGCACCATTATTCTACTGCTTGAAAAGGATAAAGCCACTGTCAACGAGCGGTTTTTTGAAGCCACTGCGAATGGCGAAGAAACACCGGTCGTGATGGGGGAAACGTTGGTCTAAGATAATAAAGCGGAGAGCGCAAGGTTGCGTTCTCCGCTTTTTGTATGTTGCGAGAGTATACGTTAGTAATCGAGGCAGAGGGCGAAAGAAGAAAAACCCTCTCTTGCCGCCAAAACATTGACGGTAACAACGGAGGGTGGTATAATCAAAACTATAGGGCAAGGAACAGGGAGTGATGGACAGTGAAATCTATGTTTGAGTTGTATTTGATGATACTTCTGCTTGGTTCATTCCCAATGTGTGCTCTTAGTTTTATTGACTTTATTGATGTAACGGGTCTTCTTGAGAAATTAATGAATCTAATGCTTGGGAAAAGACGAGAGGCGTGGTGGCAATCAACCAACCCCAATATCCGCAGAAATATTGAGCAGTTCAAGGAGAATGCGCGCCTTCAGAAAAGCGCGGAATACAAGGCACACAAGAAAAAGTGGAGAAGGTGGTTTCTTCTGATCCCAGCCGCATATTTCGTAGTGTGTACTATTTTATTTCCTGTTTTGCCTAATAAATATTTAGTGTTTTGCCTCGGATTGACGGCAGGGTTCATTACGTATGGTGTTCTCCACAAAAGGGAATCTGCACAAAGGAAAAGTATTGAAGAGAAATTGAAGTAAAAAAAGATACCATAAAATGAAGAAAGAGTTTGGTTTGAAAATGAGGGGATTGGCAGCATGAGCATCAAGTCGCTTTCACCTAAAATCAGGCTGTGCTTAACAATTTTGCTATGTCTCATTTGGTTTGCTACTTTTTTTTGTGTAATCAAAGTTTACTTTTTTGATTCAACAGCACCGCTGACTTCGGAAAATACACACCAAATAATTGTTTCAGGTGATGATGTTACTTTTAATGTTGAGAAAGTTACAAGAATAAGGGCGAAAAAGGAACTACTACATATTTATGAGAAAGATAAAAACGGGAATATAACACATTATTTTGTTCGTTGGTGGGTACCAAGCAGAAAAGAAACTCAAGAAGGTGCTGTGTATGATGTCCTGCCCAAATTAAAAGAAGAGTCAACATTAATTTTGACATTGGTGGGTAAAGGACGCTTTGTTTCTTCGGAATGGGAATTTGAAGTAGTTGATGTACGTAGTGCCACGACTGTGTATTATGATAGCATCATCGAAAGCAATCAAAGAAAAAGGGATAGAGTCATCGTTTTATTAGTTATTTGGGTACCTGTTCTCCTTTGGTTATCGGGTATGTGCTTGATTTTCAGAAAATTCCTACCTCCAGAATATCGCGGTGGATTATTCAGGAAAATCGAGGATTTGCTTGAAAAGCCAATCGGGGGAAGTAGGCGCAAAGACAAAACTATTGTTCCGCCTGAAAAACCACAGAAGGGAAAAAGAACACCGAGCGAAGGCGCATTATTTCGGGATGAGGAAGAATAGCCAAGAACAAAGAACACAAGAGGACGATTCTGTTATGTTGACAGCCACTTGATTAAATGACAACCCCGCATCCACCCAAATCTCATATTCGGCGAAAAAAGAGGAGAGCGTAACATAACGCTCTCCTCGAATTTTTATATCCGCACTCTCTTGCAAAAACGCCTCATAGCAGAAGGTATGCTGCACGCAATTTGTTAAAGTGTTAGACAAAGTGTTAGACAAAACCGATTTTTTGGGGGTTTTGAAAAAACAAAAAAACCGCGAACCCTTGCGGTTACACGGTTTTTTACTGGTCCGAGTGACAGGTTACTGTACAGTGCGGGAGTTTGATCTCGTCTATGAGTTTCGGTACAGCCCGGTAGGGCGGTGCAACGCGACGGCTCGTCCGTTGTTTGCTGAAATCCTTAGTGCGGCCTCTTGTCGTCTGCTGCGGCTGCGCCTTGCATACGGAGGCTTGACGACCGCTGCGCGGTGCCCGTCTGCGCCATTTTTGGCTAAAAACAGTCCACTGGACTGTTTTTTTAACGCCAAAACCCTCGCGGGTTCAAGAGGCCTTTCGTTCGTGCTTGCGCACGAACGAAAAAAGCACGAATGGCAAAAGCCATTCGTGCTTTTTTGGTCCGAGTGACAGGAGTCGAACCTGCGGCCTCTTGAATCCCATTCAAGCGCGCTACCAATCTGCGCTACACCCGGATTTTTCAGTTGCGACAACTATTATAACAAAATCCTGCGGAATGTCAAGCGAAAAATCAAAAAACGCGGCTTGTCTTATGAAAAAAGATTGCATCGCCCGATAAAATCCGTTATTATATAAGGAAAGGGGCGTGAAAACCATGGATATGATCGATATTACCCGTGACCTGCTGAAGGCACCCGTGTATCCCGGTGACCCAAAGCCGATGACGCAGCTGTTGTCAAATATGGCGGTGGGGGATACCCATAACACGACGATGCTGACGGCGTGTTTGCATAACGGTACGCACATGGATGCGCCCCGTCATTTTCTGCCTGAGGGCGATGCGATCGACGACGTTCCGCTGGAGGTGTGCATCGGTGAGTGCGCCGTAGTGGAGTGCAGCGGGCTACTGCTCGGTGATGAAGCGGAAGCGCTGCTGCCGCGGCTCAAAAAGCGCACGTTACTTAAAGGCGACGTGCAGCTGACTCCCAGTGCGGCGTTCGTACTGTCGGATGCCGGGGTGGAGCTGCTCGGTGTTGAAGGCGTGTCGGTGGCGGCGCCTGAGTACACGGCGGAAGTACACCGTCAGCTGCTGGGTGCCGGTATGGTGTTACTGGAGGGGTTAGACCTGTCCAAGGCCGAGGAGAACGTACCGTATCTTCTGGTGGCGGCGCCGCTGCGGATCGGCGGCGCGGATGGAGCTCCCGTACGTGCTGTGTTGGTCGAGCCGCACCGCATTGATTGGGATGAACGCACTTGGCGGTAAAAGCCTCTTGCAATCCGAGGACAAGTGTGGTAGAGTAATATGGTTGTGAAATTATCTGAGAAGAGGTCTGGGCTATGAGTACCGAGTACCGTTTGGTCATTCCGGAGGGCTATCGCTCCGAAATGGACATTCTGGAAACTGAAAAGGCGATCAAGCTGTTAAAGGATGGATTTGAAGAGCAGCTCGCACAGCGTTTGTCGCTGACACGCGTGTCGGCGCCGTTATTTGTGCTGCCGCAATCTGGCCTCAATGATAACCTGAACGGTGTGGAGCGCCCGGTCAGCTTCGACCTGCGCTACGACGACGGTCGTGTGGCCGAGGTCGTACACTCGCTGGCAAAGTGGAAGCGCTATGCCTTGAAACGGTATCACGTGCCGGTAGGGCAGGGCCTCTATACCGATATGAACGCCATCCGCCGTGACGAGGTGACCGATAACCTGCACTCGCTGTACGTCGATCAGTGGGATTGGGAGATGGTCATCCGCCGCGAGGAACGTACGGTGGAGATGCTCAAAAAGGTCGTTAACGACATTTATGCCGCCTTTATCAGTATGGAAAAGACGGTGTGCGAGAAGTATCCTTTTCTGCAGCGCAAGCTGCCTGATCAGATCACCTTCCTGACGACGCAGGAGCTGGAGGATCGCTATCCCGATCTGACCGGCTCCGAGCGCGAATCCAAGGCGGTACGCGAGTACGGTGCGGTGTTTCTGATGCAGATCGGCGGCGCGCTGCGCTCCGGCAAGCCGCACGACGGTCGCGCTCCGGACTACGACGATTGGCAGCTCAACGGCGATATTCTGTTCTACTATCCCGTGCTTGACCGCGCGCTGGAGGTGTCTTCGATGGGCATCCGCGTGGATGAGGACGCACTGCGCCATCAGCTCGAGGTTTCGGGCTGCACTGACCGCGCCGAGCTGCCGTTCCAAAAGGCGTTGCTTGCCGGCGAATTACCGTATACCATCGGCGGCGGTATCGGTCAGTCGCGTCTGTGTATGTTTTTCCTTAATAAAGCCCACATCGGTGAAGTGCAGGCGTCGCTCTGGCCGGATGAGATGGTGGAGCTCTGCGCAGAGGCCGGTATTGACCTGCTGTAAAAAAAGTTAGACAAATTTCAAATTTAGTCTTGATTTTTTCTGCAGTATTCATTATAATAGTTTAGCACTGTGTGTGCGACTCGGAGAGTTGGCTGAGTGGTCGAAGGCGCACGATTGGAAATCGTGTGTACGTTAATAGCGTACCTAGGGTTCAAATCCCTAACTCTCCGCCATTGAATACAGCGAAGGATTCCTTCGAGGGAATACAGCTTCTGAAAGAGGTGACAGGAATGAAACAGGGTATCCATCCCAACTATGCCAAGACGACGATCACTTGCGCTTGCGGTGAGGTCATCGAGACTTCTTCCACCAAGGAGAACATCCGCGTGGAAATCTGCTCCAAGTGCCATCCGTTCTTCACCGGCAGACAGAAGCTGGTCGATACCGGCGGCCGTGTGGATCGCTTCAACAAGCGCTTTGGTATCAAAGAGAGCAAGTAAGACGGAAAAAGGGCAGTGCAGTCAATGCGCTGCCTTTTCTCGTTTGTGAAAGGGGGCAGTACGGTGGATGATCGTGCCTATCTTACCATCCGCGACGAAGCACAGGCGGAATATGTGGATCGGCGTTCACGCTTTATCGCTGCGATCCGTCCGGTGACGGACGAGCAGGAGGCACTGGCATTTATTGCTGCACGCAAAAAACAGTATTGGGATGCGCGACACAACGTTCATGCGTACGTGCTGCGCTCCGGTATCAGCCGCTTTTCGGACGACGGCGAGCCGCAGGGAACTGCCGGCTTGCCCATGCTCGAAACCATCCAGAAGCGTGGTCTGACCGATTGCGTAGTCGTCGTTACGCGCTATTTCGGCGGCATTCTGCTCGGCACAGGTGGTTTAGTGCGCGCTTATTCGCAAAGCACTTCCCTCGCAATCGACGCTGCCGGCGTGGGCGAGTGCCGGCCCTGCGCTGTGGGGGAGATCGTGTGCGATTACGCGCAGTATGGTCGGGTTGCGCCGCTGGTTTCGGAATTTGGCGGGCGGGTGACCGATACGGCATTCGCGGAAGGGGTCACGGTGTCGCTGCTGCTGCCGTCGGATCGCACCGATGTGTTTTCCCGTGAATTGACCGAGATTTCGGCGGGAACGCTGAAGTTCCGGCAGACTGATGAAATTTTTGAATTTTTTGAAAAAAAGTAACCGTTTTTAAAGGAAAAACGGATAAAATTCACGTATAATGTTAGTGAAAGGCGGTGTCAGTATGGTACCACGTTTACGAACCGAAGAGATCGAGCGGCAGATGCTGTCGCCACGGGCGGCTTTTGCCTGTGAAAGTCGGGGACGAGCCCGCGCGGAGGAGCCGTGTGATTTCCGCACGGATTTTCAGCGGAACCGTGACCGCGTGCTGCACAGCAAGGCGTTTCGTCGGCTGCGGCACAAAACGCAGGTGTTCCTGTCGCCTGTCGGGGACCACTATCGTACGCGATTGACCCATACGCTGGAGGTCTCGCAGATCGCGCGAACCATCGCCCGCTCGCTGCGGCTGAATGAGGATCTGACCGAAGCGATCGCGTTGGCACACGATCTGGGGCACACGCCGTTCGGCCACGCCGGCGAGCGTGCGCTGGATCATTGTATGCCTGACGGCTTCCGCCATTATGAGCAGAGCGTTCGCGTGGTGGAGCTGCTGGAGAAGGACGGCCGCGGACTTAACCTGACGTGGGAGGTGCGCGACGGTATTCTGAACCATACCACGGGCGAGCAGGCGGCAACGCTGGAGGGCCGTATCGTGCGTATTGCGGATAAAGTGGCATACATTAACCACGATATTGATGACGCCATCCGCGCCGGTGTGCTTGCGGAGTCGGAGCTTCCGTCGGATGTAACGGCGGTCTTGGGTCACGGCCGTAACGCGCGGTTTGATACCATGATCGGCTCTATCGTGGACAACAGCACCGATGATATTACGATGTCGCCCGAGGTATGGGGTGCATTTGACAGTCTGCATACCTTTATGTTTGAGCGAGTGTACTACAACCCCGTAGCCAAAAGCGAAGAGAAAAAGGTCGATGAGTTTATCGGCCGTATGTTTTTCTACTTCGTGGAGCGCCCCGATCAGCTGCCGGCGGAATTTCAACCGATCTGTGAACGTGAGGGTGCGATGCGCGCCGCGTGCGACTATATCGCCGGTATGACTGATACCTTTGCGGTGAAAATGTATAACGATCTGTTTATCCCGAAGGGGTGGCCGATCGGCTGACGGTCCGGAATACGATCAAGGAGGTGACACCGTGCTGCCGGATAGCTTTTTGCAGGAACTGATTGCTAAAAACGATATAGAGAGCGTGGTGTCCTCCTACGTTTCATTGAAGCGGCGAGGGCGTAACCTGGTGGGGCTGTGCCCGTTCCACGGCGAAAAGACCCCGTCCTTCAACCTGTATCCCGAAACATCGTCGTTTTATTGTTTCGGCTGCGGTGCCGGTGGTGACGTAATCACCTTCATTCGCCGTATTGAGAATTTAAGCTATATCGACGCCGTCAAGATGCTGGCCGATCGTGCCGGCATGGCGGTTCCGGATCAAGATCGCAACGATGCCGGTGCCAAGGTACGTATGCGTATTTTGGAGGCCAACCGCGAGGCGGCTCGGCTGTTCCATGCGTTTTTGTATTCGTCCGGCGGTCGCGCGGGATTGGAGTATTATTACAGCCGCGGCTACACCGATGCGACGATTCGCCATTTCGGTTTGGGTTATGCGCCGCAGAGCTTTGATTTTTTGCGGGACAACCTGCGCAAAAAGGGGTTTCACGACGAGGATCTGGTGCTGGCGTGGCTGTGTGCGCGCAGCAAAAACGGTAAGGGCATCTACGATATCTTCCGCAACCGTGTGATGATCCCGATCATCGATGTGCGCGGTAACGTCATTGCCTTCGGCGGACGCGTACTGGACGATTCCAAGCCGAAGTACCTCAACTCGGGTGAAACACAGGTGTTCAAAAGGACGAACAACCTGTTTGCACTGAATTTTGCCAAGCAGGGTAAGCACGAGCGGTTGATCCTGTGTGAGGGCTATATGGACGTCATTGCTCTGCATCAGGCGGGGTTTACCAACGCTGTGGCGGCGCTTGGAACGTCCTTCACTGCCGATCACGCCCGATTGCTGGCGCGCTACACCGATGAGGTAGTGCTCATCTTTGACGCCGATGCGGCAGGAAAAAAGGGTGCGCAGCGTGCGATCGGCCTGCTTCGGGAAACGGGGCTGCGGATCCGTTTGGTAACCATCCCCGACGGCAAGGATCCCGATGAATTTATCAAACGTAACGGGCCCGAACGGTTCAAGCTGCTGCTGGAACGGGCGGCGAACGACGTGGAATATCGGCTGACGGAGTTGGGAAGCCGCCATCTGCTGACTACCTCGGAGGGGAAGGTCACCTACCTGCGTGAGGCTACGCAGTTACTTGCCGATCTGAACGATCCCATTGAGCGCGACGTGTACCTCGGACGGCTGGCACACGATCTGGCGGTGTCCAAGGACGCGCTTAAGACGCAGCTGGAATATCAGATCAAGCGGCGCAAAAAGCAGCAGCAGGACAAGCAGATGTCGCAGGTGCTCCGCCGCTCGGAGGAGACGACCAAGAAAGCCAACCCCGATGCGGCACGACACGTTCGTGCCGCCAGCGCAGAGGAGTCGCTTCTTGGTTTGCTGCTGTTGCACCCCGATTATTTGAACGTCGTGTCGCAGCGGTTGTCTCCCGAAGAAATGGTGACCCCGTTCAACCGCGGTGTGTACGAGAAGTTGTTGTCGCGGTTCCGTCAGGGGCTGCTTGTGGAGTTGTCGGTGCTGTCGGAGGATTATGAGCCGGAGGAGATGTCCTATATCTCCGGTATGATGCGCGACTCGCGTGAGCGCGGAGCTACGCTGACCGCCGAGGATGCCGCGCACTACGTCGAGGTCATCAAAAACGAACATCAGCTTCAGGTGCTGAAGGAGCCGACCGAGCTCACACCGGAGCAGATACAGGAAAAACTGGAACTTATGCGAAAAATGAAGTCCTAACGGAGGAATGAAAAATGTCAGAAAAGAACATCGATATTCTCAAGGAAGTCAGCTACGAATCGATCCTGAGCGAGGAAGAGGCGCTGGATCTTAACATCGGCAAAAAGGATAAGAAAACCGTCTACAACGAGCTTATCGAAGCGGGTCGTGCCAAGGGTAAGTTGACCACGCAGGAACTGATGGATGCGATGGAGACGCTGGATTTTGATCCCGAGCAGATGGACAAGCTGTACGAGGTGCTGGAAAGCTATAACGTCGAGATCGTGGACGACTTTACCGAGACGGCGTTCAATGACATGGACGTGGTGCTGGAGTCCACCGAAACGGATGACGGCGATCCGTCGGGCGACAGTGTGATCACGGACGATCCCGTGAAGGTGTATCTCAAGGAGATCGGCCGTGTGCCGCTGCTCACTCCCGAGGAGGAGATCGATCTGTCGATCAAGATCGCCGAGGGCAATCCGTATGCGAAAAAACGTCTGTCCGAAGCAAACCTCCGTCTGGTGGTCAGCATTGCGAAGCGCTATGTCGGTCGCGGTATGCAGTTCTTGGATCTGATCCAGGAGGGTAACCTTGGCTTGATCAAGGCGGTTGAGAAGTTTGATCATACCAAGGGCTTCAAGTTCTCGACCTACGCAACGTGGTGGATCCGTCAGGCGATCACCCGTGCGATCGCCGACCAGGCGCGTACCATCCGTATTCCGGTGCATATGGTAGAGACCATCAACAAGGTCAAGAAGGTATCCAGCCAGTTGCTTCACAAGAACGGTCACGAGCCGACCGCCGAGGAGATCGCTGCCGAGCTGGAGATGCCCACCGATAAGGTGCGCGAGATCATGCGCGTGGCGCAGGAGCCGGTGTCGTTGGAGACGCCGATCGGTGAGGAGGAGGACAGTCACCTCGGTGACTTCATTCCTGACGATGAGGCGTTGGCACCTGCCGATGCAGCATCGCATATGCTGCTCAAGGAGCAGCTCCGCGACGTCTTGGCGACGCTGACGCCGCGTGAGGAAAAGGTGTTGGCGCTGCGTTTCGGCCTGGAGGATGGCCGTCCGCGTACACTGGAAGAGGTCGGCAAGGAGTTTGACGTTACCCGTGAGCGTATTCGTCAGATCGAGGCGAAGGCTCTTCGTAAACTCCGTCATCCCAGCCGCAGCAAGAAGCTCAAGGATTTCTTGGATTGATGTAAAAATCGGACTCCCGTTCAAAGGAGTCCGATTTTTCCGTTATGATGCTTCTTTTCGCGAAAAACTGTTGACAAATGCAGGGGAACGGTGATATAATAACCACTGCTGTATATGCGAGAGTGCTGGAATAGGCAGACAGGCACGTTTGAGGTGCGTGTGTCAACGACGTGTGGGTTCAAGTCCCATCTCTCGCACCATCTAAAAAGCCTGATTTGTCTACCGGACAAATCAGGCTTTTATATGTGTGATCGGAGGTATACATGATGTTTGATGCAAAACGGGTCAAGGATGAGTGCGTGGCGTGGATCCGCGACTTTTTTGAGAAAAACGGCAAGGACTGCAACGCCGTTGTGGGTATTTCGGGTGGTAAGGACAGCTCGGTCGCCGCAGCGCTGTGTGTCGAGGCACTGGGTGCCGATCGCGTGATCGGTGTGCTGATGCCGCAGGGAGAACAGCACGATATCGACATGGCGTATCTGTTGGTCAATCATCTGGGTATCAAACATTATGTAGTGAATATCAAGGAGGCCGTGGAGGCGCTGACGGCGAGCTTGCCGAGCGAACTGGAGCTTACCGCGCAGTCGCGCCAAAATCTGCCGCCGCGTATCCGTATGTCTACCTTGTATGCGGTGTCGCAAAGCTGTAACGGCCGTGTCTGCAACACCTGCAATCTGTCGGAGGATTGGGTCGGTTATTCCACCCGTTACGGCGATTCTGTGGGCGATTTTTCGCCGATGTCGCACCTGACGGTGACCGAGGTCAAGCAGATCGGTCACGTGCTTGGTCTGCCGGCGGAGTTGGTGGAAAAAACGCCGATCGACGGACTGTGCGGCAAAAGCGACGAGGAGAACCTCGGATTCACCTATGCCGAGCTGGATGTGTATATCCGCACGGGCGAGATCGCGGATGCCGAAAAAAAGGCGATCATCGACCGCAAGCATATCAATAATCTCTTCAAACTGGAACTGATGCCCGCGTTTGTTCCGCAGTTTTGATCTGCGCTCCTCGGTGAATACGGTGCATCACACGGCACAGTCGAAAGGCTGTGCCTTTTTTAATAATTGTCACTTTTTCTTAACAATTTCTTCATATTTTTGGAGTACAATGCTTGTTACGCGAACAACGAAGTCGGTGATGAAATGAAGCAAAAGCGAACAGCGTGGATATATCGGATCCTGCGGAAGATCGTGTACACCGTGTACCCGAAGGTGGATTCCGAAGGTGTGGAAAACTTGCCGGATGAGCCGGCGATCGTCGTTGGCAACCATTCACAACTGCACGGTCCGATCATCAGTGAACTGCATTTTCCTGCCAAGAACTATACCTGGTGTGCGGGGCCAATGATGAAGCTCAATGAGGTTCCCGCCTATGCCTTTGAGGATTTTTGGTCGTTCAAGCCGTGGTACAGCCGCTGGCTTTACAGGATCGTATCCTATCTGATCGCTCCGCTGGCGGTGGTGATCTTCAATAACGCCCATACCATTGCGGTGCATCGGGATGCGCGTCTGTTTTCTACCTTCAAGCAGACGGTGCAGCGTCTGCAGGAAGGAAATCACGTGGTGATCTTTCCCGAGCATAACCAAAAGTACAATCATATCGTATACGATTTTGAGGATCGGTTCATTGATATTGCCAAGCTGTATCACAAGAAGACCGGTAAGGAGCTGCAGTTTGTACCGCTGTATATCGCACCGAACCTGAAGCAGATGCACTTTGGCGAGCCGATCCGCTTTTGTGCCGACCGTCCCATCGAAGAGGAACGGCAGCGCATCCGCGAGTATCTGATGACGGCGATCACCGACATCGCCTGTGCGTTGCCGGAGCACACGGTGATACCGTATCGCAACATTCCGAAGCGCGAGTATCCCTGCAACAGGGCGAGGGAGGAACGTAATGATGCGGAAGCCGGTCGTTGACTATCGCGGTTTTCGGCTGTCCAAACTGAACACGCCCGAATACTCGCATCTATTGCTGCTGCTCGGCTGGATCGGCTATTTTGCTCTGTATTTTATTACGGAAAACTGTATTCCGGTGGAGCAATGCCACGTCGTTCACAGCCGGGTGGATGATCTGATCCCGTTTTGCGAAGCGTTTATCATCCCATACGTGTTTTGGTATCTGTTGATCGTGATATCACTGCTGTACTTTGCTTTGTACAACGTGCGGGGGTTTCGGCAGCTGCAGACCTACATCATCGTGACGCAGGTCGTGGCGATGGCGGTCTATATTCTTTTTCCGAACCGCCAGGAGCTGCGGCCGGAGGTGTTCCCGCGGGACAATTTTCTGACCGACTGCGTGCAATTTCTGTACGCAGTCGATACCAGCACCAACGTTTGTCCGTCACTGCACGTGGCGTATTCTCTGGGTATCGCCTCGGTGTGGCTGAAGGAAACGTCTGCGTGGCGCTGGTGGAAGGCGTTCGTGGTGGTCGCGGTGATCCTTATCTGCCTGTCGACTATGTTTATCAAGCAGCATTCGTTTTGGGATTTTGTCGCGGCGCTGCCGGTGTACGTGCTGGCGGAATATATTGCGTTCGGGAGATCGTATTGGCGAGAGCGCCACAAACAGAAAAGCAGATGAAAGAGACCGCATTGCGGTCTCTTTTTGCTTGACAAAGATAGAAGTGATGCGTATAATTGATAAAGAACTTAATTATATATAAATTATTGAAGGAGGGGTTGGATGGAACGATCGAGAAAGACCCTGATGATGGCGCTCTCGCGCACGCAAAAGGAGTGGGCACGACATATGCGTGAATGTGCGTTGGAGGTGGGGATCCCCGACTCGTACCGTACGGTGATCATGTATCTGTCGCGGCACCCCGGTGCGAATCAGAAGATGCTGGCGGAGTTTTCCAACAAGACTACGGCGGCGATCAATCAGACGGTCAAGGAGATGCTCGCCGATGAATATATCCGCAAGGAAACGGATGAGAGCGATCAGCGCTATACCAAGCTGTTTCTGACAGAGAAGGGGAACGAGAAGGATTGTCTTCTGCGGAAGCGGTTAAGACAGTCGGATAATAAGATCACGGCGGTCATCGGAACGGAGAGGGAGCAGGAACTGATCGAACTGCTGGATTCGCTGTTCACGGTCATTCGGGAGGAGCTGTCATGCTGAAATATATCAAAAAGTATTGGATCTTCTGCCTGATCGCACCGCTGTTTATGGTGGGCGAGGTGGCGATGGATCTGCTGCAGCCCGACCTGATGGCGGATATCGTCGACAACGGCGTGCTGCAAAACAATTTTGAGCTCATCATCACGGTGGGGTTCAAAATGATTTTGCTGGTGCTGTTTGGCGGCTGCTGCGGTATTTTGTGCGGCGTGTTTGCCAACCTGGCGGCGCAGCAGTTCGGCAACGATCTGCGGAAGGACGTGTTTGCGCGCATTATGGGGTTATCCTTTCAACAGACCGATAAGATATCCACCGGCTCGCTGGTGACGCGTCTGACCAACGACGTGACGCAGGTGCAGAATATGGTGATGATGCTGGTGCGCGGTTTCGTGCGTAACATGGTGATGTTTGCCGGCGGTATTTTTATGCTGTATCAGCAATCACCGAAATTTGCGCTGATCGCCGCGTGCGGGTTGCCGTTTATCGTGATTTTCGTGATGTTCTTTCTCGGAAAAGCTGCACCGATGTTCTCGGTGGTGCAGAAAAAGCTGGACGGTATCAACAATGTGATGCAGGAGGACGTGGCCGGTGCACGCGTTGTTAAAGCGTACGTCAAGGAGCAGCACGAGCTGGAGCGGTTTGACAAGGCAAACGGTGAGCTCTGTGATGTCAGTCTGCGCGTGCAGACACTGTTGGCCTTTATGGGTCCGTGCATGAATATCGTGCTGAACATCTGCGTTGTTGCGGTGATACTGGTGGGTGGCCTGACGGTGCAGGCGGGCGGGGATATGACGCCCGGCCGCGTGATGGCGGCGATCACCTATCTGGCACAGATACTGCACGGTATCACGTTTATGGCGAATATTTTTCAGACGTTTACTCGCGCCAAGGCATCTGCCGACCGTATCAAAGAGGTGCTGGAATCTCCCGAGGTCATTTTGGCGGGGGCGTTCCGCGGAGAGACAGAGGTGCGAGGAAAGATCGAATTTCGCAACGTCAGCTTTGCCTATCCCAACACGTCCGGTCGTCCGGTGCTGGAGGATATCACCTTTACCGTTGAGCCGGGAGAGACACTGGCGATCATCGGCGCAACGGGAAGCGGTAAATCGTCACTGGTCAATTTGATCCCGCGGTTTTACGACGTGGATGAGGGTGAGATCCTGGTGGACGGTGTCAACGTACGGGAGTACGATCTGCAGGCGCTGCGTGAGCGGATATCCATCGTACTGCAAAAAGCAGAGCTGTATTCTCGGCCCATTGAGGCGAATATTCGTTGGGGTAAGCCGGACGCGACGCCCTGGGAGATCAAAAAAGCCGCCGAGATCGCGCAGGCGGATGATTTTATCTGCGCCACGGAGCAAGGGTACTACACTCAGGTTACCGAGGGTGGGCACTCGCTGTCCGGCGGTCAGAAGCAGCGTATTTCGATCTCCCGTGCGGTGCTGAAGCGGCACGAGATCTTGATTTTTGACGATTCCACCAGCGCGTTGGATCTCAAGACTGAGGCAAAGCTATATGAGGCGCTGCGCCGGGATTGTCCTGATTCGACCAAGATCATCATTGCCCAGCGCATTGCGTCCATCAAGGGCGCAGATCGGATCGCCGTGCTGGATCACGGTCGTATCGCGGCGCTGGGAACGCACGAGGAATTGATGCACGCTTCGGATATTTACCGTGATATTTACCGTTCGCAGCTCAAAGAAGGGGGTGCGGACAATGTCGGTTAATGAGACGCGTCCTTTGCCTCGTGGATTTGAACAAGGCGAAGCGACGCAGGATGTCCGCTATCGTTCTGCGGAGCGAAAGGGCGGTTCACCCACGGTGAATTTCCGCGGACCGCGCCGTGGCCCCGGCGCGATGGCACAGGTGGTGGAAAAGCCGGCGCATACCAAGCAGACACTTACAGGGTTGCTTGCGTATTTTAAGCATACTAAGCGATTGCTCATCGCTCTTATGTGCGCGGTGATCCTGGTTACATTGGCGGCGCTATTGGCGCCGGCGTTGCAGGGCGAAGCTATCGACGCGATCGGTGCCGCTGATTGGGATAGTCTGTACCGTTGCATCACGGCATTGGTGATTGTGTATGCTGTGAATATTGCGTTCGGTTTGTCGCAATCGTTGTTGGCGGCGCGGTTGAGCCAAAGCATCGTCAAGCGGATGCGGTATGACCTGTTCAAAAAGATCGACAATCTGTCGATCAAATATCTGGATACGCATTCCAACGGCGACATAATGAGCCGTATGACCAACGATGTGGAAAATGTATCCAATACGGTGGCACAGAGTCTCGGCTCGCTGATCTCGGGTGTGCTGACGGTGGTTGGTACCATCGCGATTATGTTCTACTATTGCTGGCAGCTGACGCTCATCACGATGTTTACGGTTATCCTGACGGTGATCGTCACGAAGAAGATGTCCACTGCGATGCGGAAGGTGTACCGCCGCCGCTCCGAGATTTTGGGACGGCTGAACGGTCATTCCGAGGAAATGATCACCGGCTATAAATCCATCGTCGCGTATAACAAGCAGGACGATGTGATGAAGGAGTTTAACGAAACCTCGGACGAACTTACCAAGGTGAGCATTAAAGCGGAGATCCTCGGCGGCTCAATGGGCCCCATCATGAACTGTATCTCCAACATCAGTTTCGTTATTGTGGCGGCATTTGGCGGTTACTTTGCATACCTGGGGTGGATCTCGATCGGTATCATTTCCGCATTTGTTATCTATGCCAAACAATTTTCCCGTCCCATCAACGAGATCGCACAACTGTACGGTTCGGTGCAAACGGCGATCGCGGGAGCGGAGCGTGTGTTTGCTCTGATGGATCAACCGGATGAGGACGACAGCGGTACGCAGGATATGCAACGGGTGCGGGGTGAGATCAGCTTTCGCCACGTGGATTTCTCATACATTTCCGGCAAGCAGGTACTGTACGATTTTAATCTGGACGTCAAGCCCGGGCAGAAGATCGCGTTGGTAGGTGCAACGGGAAGTGGCAAGACAACGGTGGTCAACCTGCTGATGCGGTTCTATCCGGTGGATGCGGGCGAGATATTGATCGACGGTGTGGATATTCGTGACATCCGACGAGATGAGCTGCGGCATAACATTGCCATCGTGCTACAGGATACGGTGTTGTTCTCCGATACCATTGAGAACAACATCAAATACGCCAATCTGGACGCCTCGGATGAGGAAATGTACCATGCGGCGGAGATGAGTAACTCGCGTTATTTTATCGAGCGGCTGCCGGAACAGTACCAGACTTTCTTAAAGCAGGCCGGGTCGGGTCTGTCGCAGGGACAGCGGCAGCTGCTTGCCATCGCCCGTGCGGTGCTTGCCGATCCGAAGATCCTGATTTTGGATGAGGCAACCTCCTCGGTGGATACCCGCACAGAGCAGCGGATCCAGGATGCGATGGTCAACCTGATGAAGGACCGCACCAGTCTGATCATTGCTCACCGCCTTTCCACCATCCGCGATGCCGATGTGATCGTGGTGATGGATAACGGTCGCGTGGTGGAAATGGGTAATCACGAGGAATTGTTGGAAAAGCAAGGGCGGTATCACGCGTTGTATATGACACAATTTGCGGGAAATGCGATTTAATCTTGACTTGTTGTCGGATTTTCTGTATAATTTTAACAAAATCTATTTTGAAAAGGAGATATCGTTATGGATCTGTTGAAGAAATATTGGCCGACTGCCTATAAGGTGCAGAAGGGCGACGTCAACTCGCTGATCATCCAGCTCGTTATTCTGCTGGTCGTCTGCATCGTTGCAGGTGTGCTGATCGGTGTTTTGGCAAGTATTCCGGTGGTGGGCGTCATCATCGGTATCGTCGGTGCGTTGGTGGATGTGTACGGTCTTATCGGCATCATCCTCTGTGTTCTCAAGTACCTCGGTAAGGTCGAATAAACTGACAAGTGTTGCAAACAGCCCCGCCTGCACAAGCAGGCGGGGCTGTTCTATTGGTCCGCCGATGGTTATGATGTTGCCGTGGGGTTTTGGAAGTTGAGGCGTTTTGGTTGCTTTTTTGTCGAATCGTGATATACTGTAATCAAAGAAACGGGAGGGGGAACGATCGTTCTATGTAGATTGCGACCGGATTGTTTGCGGCGACATATGTGCTGATACTGCTGTTCGGAAAATATCGCCCGTACATTGCGTTGGCGTCGGGCCTTATTTTTATCGTGACGGGCTTGTTACCGCTGGAAAATGTTTCAAGTGAGATCGATTGGAACGTGTTGTTGATGATCGCCGGTACGATGGGGATCGTTGCGCTGTTTATCGAAAGCAAAATGCCGTCTTTACTTGCGGATATCGTGATGGATCACGTGCCGAACATCAAGTGGGCGGCGGTGTCGATGGTGCTGTTTGCCGGCGTTATTTCCGCATTCGTGGACAATGTGGCAACGGTACTGATGGTTGCTCCCGTTGCACTGGAGCTGTGTCGTAAGTTTAAGACCAATCCGGTACCCTTTATCATCGCGATCGCGGTGCCTTCCAACTTGCAGGGCGCGGCAACACTGGTAGGAGATACCACCGCGATCATGCTCGGCTCGGCAGCGGATTTCCGTATGTGGCGACGATGATCCCTGTGATCGGAGGCTTGGCGGCGACGATGCAGGTCGATCCCACGGTGTTGTATTTCGGCTTGTTGTCGGGTGCGACGCTGGGCGGCAACTGTACGCCGATCGGTGCTTCCGCCAATATCACTGGTATCGGTATCCTCCGAAAGGAAGGGTATACGGTAAAAAACAGTGATTTCTTCAAGATCGGTATTCCGTTCACATTGGCGGCGATCGTTCCTGCCTATATTTATATTTGGTTCGTTTACGGTATGTGAGTTTGACAAAAGAAAGAGGGAACATATTTATGAATACGCAGTTGGCTGCAGTACAAAAGCATCGGGAATTAATCGTACAGGCGCAGGAGTATATCTGGGCAAATCCTGAAACAGGCTACCGTGAGATCAAGACCTCCAAGTATATGGAGGATGCCTTTGAAGCGCTCGGGTATGAGCTCGTTCGCGCGGGGAATATTCCCGGTTTTTATACCGTTTTGGATACCGGTCGTCCCGGTCCCGAGGTGTTGGTATTGGGCGAGCTGGATTCGTTGCTGTGTCCTGAGCACCCCGATGCTGACCCCGAAACGGGAGCGGTCCACTGCTGCGGTCACAGCGCCCAGTGTGCGGCGTTGCTCGGCGTGGCGGCCGCGTTGAAAGAGCCCGGTGTGCTGGACGGGTTGTGCGGGCGCATTCGGCTGTGTGCGGTTCCGGCCGAGGAGCTGATTGAGATCAAGTATCGCAGTGAGCTGAAACGGCAGGGGCGCATCCGCTATATGGGCGGTAAGAGCGAATTTCTGCATCGCGGGTATTTTGACGGTGTGGATATCGCGCTGATGGTACACACCTCGGAGGGTAGTGGCTTTCGCGCACGTAAAGGGTCGGTCGGTTGCCTGGCAAAGCGAGTGATCTACAAAGGTGTTTCGGCGCACGCGGGAGGCTGCCCGTGGGACGGTTGTAATGCGCTGTATGCGGCAACATTGGGTCTGTCGGCGATCAATTCGATCCGCGAGACATTCCGCGAGCCCGACCTGGTGCGTGTACACCCCATCATTACTAAAGGAGGCGGCGCGGTCAAAGCCATTCCCGATCAGGTCATCATTGAGAGCTATGTCCGCGGCAACAGCTTTGAGGCGATCCGTCAGACCAACGAGAAGGTCAATCGCGCACTGTGCGGCGCAGCACTGTCGCTGGGGGCGAATGTCGATATTCAGGATACGCCCGGCTATGCGCCGCTGAAAAACGATGGTGGTATGATCGAACTGGCACGGGACGCGGCGGCGTATTTTCCTGATATCCCGTTCCGCTATAACGACGCACCGAGTACCGGCAGTACCGATATGGGCGATCTGTCCTGCGTGATGCCGGTGATCCATCCGTATGCACCCGGTGCGGTGGGAACGAGCCATGGATCCGATTATTACATTCAGAATCCCGATCTCGCGTGTGTTGCGTCGGCACAGTGGCAGCTTGTGATGCTGACGCTGCTGTTGCAGGACGATGCCACACGAGCGAAGCAGATCATTGCAAGCTGTGAGCCGGAGTTCGCTTCCAAAGAGGCGTATTTTGAGTGTGTAAACGCGCTGGCGTGCAACGGTGATCGTATTACCTACGGCGATAAGGATGCAGTCGTTCATTTGTAAAGAAGAACGTAGTTTGCATTGCAAAAATGGTGTGTTGGAATTATCGTAAAGCAGTGCTGAGAAAGCGAGGGGAAAGTGTGAAGAAAATATTTTCGCTGGTGTTAGTGACCTCGCTGACACTATTGTGCGGTTGCTCAAAAACGTCGCCGGGGGAATCCAAGACATCCCAAGCGGCAGGGCAGGCAACGACGGTAACGATCGCCAACGGTACGGAGGAGGAGACCACGGTGACGACGATAGCAGACGGAACGACTGTGACGGAGGTGACAACCGTGACAGAAGCACCTGTGACGAGCACGACTGTAGTCGGTGGCGTAACCACCGACGCGCCGACCAAAGCGACGAACAAGAAGACCACCAAGAAAACAACCAAGAAAACAACCGCGAAACCAACGACCGCCACAAAAGTGCCGACTGCGGCGGGTGTGACACTGTACGGTCCCGCCGATGGCGCGGTGATCGATCCGATGACGCCGATGGTGCGCGCGTATATGGCGATTACCGATGTACAGGAGGCGGCAGAGTTTTGGGTGGCGGACTATACCGGCAACGATAACGGCGCCAGTTTTACCGTTACGTGGAAGGCGCGCTCCACCTCGATGTATGAGGTGATATGGGCCGACAATTCGGAATTCAAAAATGCCCGTACCATTCTGGTAAAAGGTGGCAGCACGTGTATCACGGGTGTGCCACACGGCAGCAACTGTTATTTTAAAGTGAGAGATTTTACCGGTAAGCAGGAGTCGGAGGTTCGCTGTGTCAAGGTCTTGGAGGGACAGGTTCGCTGGATCGATGCGGAAGGAGGCCGCAACATTCGTGACATTGGCGGTTGGAAGACCGAAAGCGGTAAGATCGTTCGCTACGGGATGTTGTACCGCGGTGCCTGTATTGACGGATACAATGGGATCGAGCTAACGGCGTTTGGTAAGCAGCAGTTCCGTGAGATGCTGGGTATCAAGACGCAGATCGACCTGCGCGGCAGGGATGACGGCAACGAAGGTGCGCAGGTGAACAGTGATTTTGGCGGCAGCTATGTCAAGGCGACGTTCAATCAGTACGATTATATTTTTAATGACAGCTACAGCCGCCAGGCGTTGAAAACAATTTTTGACGAGTTGGCGGATGAAGCAAATTATCCCATGTATTTCCATTGTAACGCTGGTTCGGATCGTACCGGAACGTTGGCGTTTATTATCAATGGTCTGCTCGGCGTTTCGCACGAGGATCTGACCCGCGATTTTGAATTGACGTGCTTTTCGATCGGCAAGTGACTGCGGTCGGCGTTGAATATGGACGTCAGCGGTGTCTCTTGGGATGCTTCCGGTGTGATGCAGAACGGTGGCAGCAATTATATTGCGTGGGGCCCACTGCATGACAAAATGATGGCGAATTACGGTACCGGTGACGGCAAACTGTCCTCGGCGATCGAAAATTTCTTGAAAACCGAATGCGGCGTAACACAGGCACAGATCAACGAAGTGCGTCGCCTGATGCTGGAGTAAACGGAAAGCACCACCCTGTGGGGTGGTGCTTTCTCAACTTCCCGAAGTGGTTTGACGATAGGCGCGCGGGGTTTTTCCAGTATGTTTTTTGAACAGCTTGGAAAAATAATTGACGTCCGGAATGCCGCAGTGTTGGGCGATCGTTTGCACCTGGAGACGGGTGGAGCGGAGAAGCTGTACCGCTAAACGGATGCGCTTTTCATTGACGTGCTCGGTAAGCGTTTGACCGGTCTCTCGCCGAAAGAGTGCGGACAGATAGCTGGGGTTGATGTTTTGCATCGTTGCCAGCGTGTTTAGGCTGAGGTCGCCGGCAAGGTCGGTATCAATACAAACGATCACGCGCTGGATCAAGGGAGAATAGTGCTTGATGGCGTGCCTCTTGACCAGACGGCAGTAGGAACGTGCCATCGTGCCCATCAACTCGCGAAGCGATTGGGCGGTGGGCGCCTGCTCGATGCGCCGTGCAAAATCGTTTGACGTCTCATCCAAATAAATCGGATGTACACCGCCCGCTTCTGCAGCTTTTCGTAGCAAGGTGTTCATAATGACACCGTAATTTTTCAGATTGCGTACCCGATCGGGAAGGCGAGCCTCGATCGCACGCTCCGGGAAACCGCCAAACAGCAACTCGGCTTTGTGCGTTAAGCCCTGCGTGACAGCTTGTATCAGTTCGTTCTCGTAGGCATATCGCGTTTCCAGGATCTGCATATTGTGAAGGGTGCTTTCTGCTCCGCCTCGTGTGGGGATGGAGAGGGGCTCACTGCGGCGGTGGTCGATCTCCACCACGGAAAACGTATCGTTCCCCCAGACGGTTTCACAAAACACGTTCAGCATTACCAAAGCCGCATGATCCTCTTGCAGTAACGGTATGCCGCTGTAGTAGGTTTCCAAACGTCGGATGTTCTGCGGGGGAATGCCGATACGCTCCGCTTGCTCCAACAGCTGCTGATGCGTCGGCTCGGTTTCGAGGTAGGGGCCGACGAGCAGGAACAGCGGTTGCTCGTCAGGTAACCGTAGATACAGATAGCTGCACAAAAACGAATCGGTCAGCTTGTAGATCGTACAGGGTTGTGCAGAAAACAACAGATCACCGAACAGCCGGGAGAGCGGTTCGGTGATACCGAGCAGCTGCCGCAAGCCGAAATCGAAGCATACCGTCGGCGGAGTGCTCTTATCCAGAAACAGAGTCTGAATATGGCAGCGGTTGAGTGATTTTTTCAAAAATTGTAATTCAGCTTCGTGCAGCATAATGAACCACCTTTGGTAAAGTGTACAAATATTTTAAACTCTTTTTGTGATTATAGCACAAATCTCTTTAAAAAACAAGATGTGGTACAAAAATAGTACTAAAACAAACAAAAATAATACTAACACGAAGTGTTAATTATTTGTTACAATACAAAAGGCAATTCCGAAACTTTTTGCGACATTTTTTACAAAGAGGAGAGGAAAGTATGAAGAAACAAGTCAAATTAGACGAGAAGGGTTACCGTAAATTTGGCATCCGCGACAGCGTAGCGTATGCTGCGGGTGATCTCGGCTGTAATATGAGCTTTGCCATAAAGGGTACAATGGCATTGTTCTGGACGCAGGTTATGGGTATGGGCCTGTGGTACTCGCTGCTCCTGCTGGTTGTGCAGGTGTGGGATGCTATCAACGATCCGTTGATTGGCGCTATCATTGATGCGGATAAACGCAAGTACAAGCGCAACAAGTTTTTGTCCTACATCTGGTTCGGCTCGATCGGTTTGATCGTGGGCGGCGCGTGCTGCTTTTTGCCGTTCCCCGGCGCGCCTGTGTGGGCGAAGTCCATTATCTTTATTGCCGGCTATGTGATTTGGGACGCGTTCTATACCATCGCCAACGTACCTTACGGCTCGCTGCTTTCGTTGATTTCCAACGATGCGGCCGATAGAGCCTCGCTTTCTGCATGGCGTTCGGTTGGTTCTATGGTTGGTAATATGCTGCCGATGGTTATCCTGCCTTTCATTATGTACAATGCGGATGGCACGCTGAATGGCT
Organism: Clostridia bacterium; assembly: GCA_017936615.1. Lineage (GTDB taxonomy): Bacteria > Bacillota > Clostridia > Oscillospirales > Acutalibacteraceae > RGIG3009. Next base: position 26,839 of record JAGBFF010000028.1, read on the forward strand.
TCCGCGTGTTTTTGGCAGCGCTCATCATGGGTGGCCTGGGTTTCATCTGCTTCCAGTTTATGATCCGCAATACCGAGATTCGTGTGGATACGGATGTAACAGTGAATGAGGAGCAACCCAAGTTTAATGTTTTCCAGGCACTCAAAAACTTTGCCAAAAATCGTCCCGCCGTTGGTGCTACCGTTGCGGCGATGGGCATGTTTATCGGTATGCAGGGTGCTACCACCGCAGTATCTGTTGTGTTCCAGATCTATTTCAAGAACCCGCAGATCTCCGGTATCGTGCAGCTTTTTGCGATGATACCGATCGTGGTATTTACTCCCTTGGCACGTAAGATGGTCGTTAAGTACGGCAAAAAGGAACTGGCTGTTTTTTGTTCGCTTTGCTCTATTATCGGTGGTCTTGGTCTGTTCATCATCACGCCGCAGAACACCGGTATCGATCTTATTGTTTACATCATTTGTCAGCTTGTGTACAGCCTGGGCGTGGGCGTGTATTCTACGGTTTCTTGGGCTATGATGGGTGATGCGATCGACTACAACGAGTGGAAGACCGGTAAGCGCGAGGAGGGCGTTGTGTACTCCATGCATTCCTTCTTCCGTAAGTTGGCGCAGGGTGTTGGCCCGGCGGTTGCACTGGTGATTATGGGAAGCCTCGGTTATGTTAACAATGCGATTGATGCGAAGACCGGTGAGTCCTTTATCGATGTGACGCTGCTTTCTTTTGATGTTGCTGTGAATCTGCGCGTTTTGGTGGCTGCGTTGTTCCTGGTTGCCGCGGTGATGCAGTTCATTGGTTTGGCGCTTATCTATAATCTGGATAAGAAGACCTTAGCGAAGATGAATGAGGAACTGGGTCGCGGCGATGAGACTGCTGTGACCGAGGAAGTCACCGCCCAATAAGGTGATCCCACTACACCCCACCGGTGTACCGGTGGGGTGTAACTAAACTGTGGATGAATTTACAAAGCGTTTATATTTTGAAACAGAAAATTTGTTATACTGGGTTTTAATGGGAGGTCATTGTATGAGAAGTATTGTGAACATCAACCGCAAATGGGCGTTCAGCAAACAGGCGACCGAAGTGCCTGCGGCGATCGATCCGAAATGGGATTTTGTGAGCCTGCCGCACAGCTGGAACGCACTGGACGGTCAGGACGGCGGTAACGATTTTTACCGCGGTGTGGGCTGGTATGCCAAAGAAATCGAAAAGGGTGATCTGCCGACGGCGGATCGCTATTATTTGGAGATCCGTGGCGCAAATTCTTCTGCCGATGTGTATGTTGGCGGAGAAAAGCTGGCACACCATGACGGCGGCTATTCCACCTGGCGTGTGGACATCACCGCTTCGTTGCAGGAGAAGACCCTGATTGCTATCGCGGTGGATAACAGCGCTAACGATCGCGTGTATCCGCAGATGGCGGACTTTACCTTCTACGGCGGTCTGTACCGTGATGTGAACATCGTGTGCGTCAGTGAGTCTCACTTTGATCTGGATTACTATGGCACGCCCGGCCTGAAGATCACTCCGAATATGGTGGGTGACGATGCTGAGGTGGAGATCGAAGCCTACGTCACGAACGGCAAGCCGGAGCAGACGCTGCGCTATACCATCTATGACGGCGAGGGCAATACCGTTGCCGCGGCCGAGGCCGCCGATACCAAGACGGTGTTGACGCTGAAGAATGCGCACCGCTGGCACGGCCGCAAAGACCCGTATTTGTATACCGCAACGGTAGAGCTGCTGGACGGTGAGACGGTACTGGATACCGTATCCTCCCGCTTTGGTTGCCGCACCTTTGAGATCGATCCCGAAAACGGCTTTATCCTCAACGGTGAAGAATATCCGTTGCGCGGTGTATCCCGCCATCAAGACCGCTGGGGCCTTGGTAACGCGCTGTTGCCCGAGCATCATCGTGAGGACATCGATTTAATTTGCGAGGTCGGTGCGACCACCATCCGTTTGGCGCACTATCAGCACGATCAGTATTTCTACGATCTGTGTGACGAGCGTGGTTTGGTGATCTGGGCGGAGATCCCGTACATTTCCAAGCATATGCCGACCGGTCGTGAGAACACGATCTCCCAAATGAAGGAGCTTATCACGCAGAACTACAATCACCCCTGTATCGTGGTGTGGGGTCTGTCCAACGAGATCACGATGAACGGTGACACCGATCCCGATCTGCTGGAGAACCACAAGCTCCTGAACGATCTGGTGCACGAGATGGATAAGACCCGCAAGACCACCATGGCTTGTCTGACGATGTGCCCGATGGAAAGCCCGATCGTGCAGATCCCCGACGTCGTTTCGTACAATCACTACTTTGGTTGGTACGGTGGCGAAACGGATATGAACGGCCCGTGGTTCGATAAGTTCCACGAAATGCATCCGACCATCCCGATCGGTTGCTCCGAGTACGGCTGTGAGGCGCTGAACTGGCATACCTCCAAGCCGATGCAGGGCGACTACACCGAGGAATATCAGGCGTACTACCACGAGGAACTCATCAAACAGTTCTTCACCCGCAAGTATATGTGGGCGACTCACGTGTGGAATATGTTTGACTTTGGTGCCGACGCCCGCAGCGAGGGCGGCGAGAACGGTCAGAACCACAAGGGCCTCGTCACCATCGACCGCAAGTACAAGAAGGACGCGTTCTATGCCTACAAGGCGTGGCTGTCCGACGAGCCGTTCGTGCATATCTGCGGTAAGCGGTACGTTGACCGTGTGGAGGACGTTACCAAGATCACGGTGTACTCCAATCAGCCTGAGGTGGAGCTGTTTGCGAACGGCGTCAGCCTCGGTAAGCAGGCGAGTGCGGAGCACTTCTTCTACTTTGACGTACCCAACGCAGGTGAGACGGTGCTGACCGCGGTGGCGGGCGAATATAAGGACGAGAGCCGCATTCGCAAGGTCGCGGAGTTCAACGAGGAATACCGTCTGAAGGAGAAGGGCACCGTCCTCAACTGGTTTGATATTACCGAGCGCGAGGGCTACTTCTCGTTGAACGACAAGCTCAGCGATATTATGGCATCGGTGAAGGGCAAACTGTTGTTTATGGGTTTGGCCGCTAAGCTGATGGGTGCCATGAAGGGCAATAAGAAGGAGGGAGAGAAGAAAGCCGCTGGCTTTGATCTTACTCCCGAGATGATGCAGATGATGGGCAGCTTTACCGTGCTGCGTCTGACCGGTCTTGTCAGCATGGTGGGCGTTGAGTTCACCAAGGAAGAACTGCTCGACCTGAATGCCAAGCTGAACAATATTAAGAAGAAGGATAA